>NZ_JBJLSG010000010.1:0-64631 GCF_050871925.1 Kineococcus gurbantunggutensis | reverse complement strand
CCCCGGGCCCCCCCCGCCCCGGGGACCGGGCCGCGGGAGGGCTCAGGCGTCGCCATCGGCACCGCCCGGGCGGGCGGGGCCGGTCGCGTCGCCCTCGGCGCGCCCGCGCGAGACGCCGGCCTGGAAGCCGGACAGCATCGAGCGGACGTCCGCGGGGGCGCGGCGCTGGCGGGCGGCGGCCGGACGGGCCGGGGCCGGCTTGGCCGCGGCCGGGGTGGCCCCGGCCTGGCGGCGGACCAGGGGCGCCGAGCCGGTGCCCATGGCGGGGTTGAAGCCCTGGCCCTCGGTGAGGGCGGAGAGGGCCTCGGCGGCGAGCGCGTTGCGCTGGCGCAGCGTGTCGCCGACGGTGCGGGCCACCGGCGCGGGCGCCGGGGCGTCGGCCGCCGGGGCGGCGACCGGGGCGGCCGGGGCGTCGGCCACCGGGGCGACCGGCTCGACCGGCGGGACCGGGGCGGCCGGGGCGGCCGGGGCGGCCTGCGGGGCCGCCTCGGGGGCGCCGCCCTGGGCGGGCACGAGCCCGGCGGGCTCGGCGGGCGCGGGCGCGGTGGCCGGCTCGTCGCCGCCCTGCTCCGCCCCCCGGCGGCGGGAGGTCCAGAACGCCTCGGCGGCGGTCTTGGGCGGGGTGATCGAGTCGCGCACCGTGCGGGGCTTGCGGCCGCCGCGGGGCAGGATGTCCTGCGCCGGGGTCAGCGCGGCCGGGGCCTCGGCCCTGCGCTCGCGCTTGGGCATCGCCGCCGGCGCACCGGCGCCGGGTTCCGGCGCGGTCACCGGCTGCCAGGCGGGCTCCGCCGCGGCCACCGGGGCCGCCGGGGCCGCGGGGGCCTGCGGGGCGTCCCAGGTGGCGCGCTCCTCCTCGGCGCCGGCCCCGCGGGTGGGCTTGCGGCGCGTGGGCAGGGTGCGGCCGGGGCGCGTGACCTGGGGGGCCGGGGCGCCGGCGCCGGACTCGGCGGCGGCGTGCGCGGCGGACTGCTCCAGGCTGGCGGACAGGGCGTCGCTGACGCCCTCCGCCGCGAGCGGGTTGGCCACGATCGAGTTCGGCTCCGCCGGGGCCGCCGGGTTCGCGCCGCGGGCCGCCCGGGAGGGCAGGCCGGAGGCGGTGAGCGGGGCGGTGGACGGGGCGGCGAACGGGGCGGCGGGCTCCGCGGGCGCCGCCGCGGCGGCGGGCTCGGCGGCCGGCTGGGCGGCGGGCTCGGCGGCGGGCTCGGCGGGGGACGGGGCCGACGGCAGGGCCGGGGCCGCGTCGTGCACCGAGAGCTCCGGCTGGCCGGCCGCGACGCTGCCCGGGGTGAACAGCGCCGGGCCGAGCAGCAGGGTCACCGTGGTGCCCCCGCCCTCGGTGGAGCGGAAGGAGACGTCCAGGTCCAGGCGGCCGGCCAGGCGGCCCACCACGTAGAACCCGAGGCGCTGGGCGCCGACGAACTCGCTGGCGCGGCCGCCGCTGATGCGCTCGGAGGCGGCGCGCACCTCCTCCTCGTCCATGCCGATGCCGGTGTCGGTGATCGTCACCTCGACGCCGCGCTCGCCCTCGGCGGTGCCGACGACGACGCGGGTGCCGGGGTCGGAGAAGTTGGTGGCGTTCTCCAGCAGCTCGGCGAGCAGGTGCGCCAGGGACAGCGCGAGGTGGCCGACGACCGGCGGGTCCGCCTGCAGGGACAGGTCGACGCGGTCGTAGTGCTCGATCTCGCCGGCCGCGGTGCGGACGACGTCCGACAGCGGCAGCGGGCGGCGCAGGCGGCGGCCGGTGTTGATGCCGGCCAGGACGAGCAGGGACTCGGCGTTGCGCCGCATCCGGGTGGCCAGGTGGTCGAGGGTGAACAGGTCCTCGAGGGTGTCCGGGTTCTCCTCGGTGCGCTCGAGCTGGTCCAGGAAGGAGAGCTGGCGGGCCAGCAGGGCCTGGTCGCGGCGGGCGACGTTGATGAACATCTCGGCGATGGAGGCGCGCAGCGCGGCCTGCTCGCCGGCGATGCGGAACGTGGTCTCGTTGAGGTCGTTGATGACGTGGGCCACCTGGCCGACCTCGTCGCCGCTGGTGACGGGCAGCGGGCTGTACTCCACGCCCGGGCCCTCGCCGGGGGTCTGCATGCGCTCGACCATGCGGGGCAGCTCGTCGCGCACCTCGGTGGCGGCGGCGGACAGGGCGCGCAGGCGGGTGCCGATGCCGCGCGCGGTGCGCACGCCGAAGAACGCGGTGCCCAGGAACGCCAGGACGCTGACGGCGACGACGACGACGGTGAACACCAGGGTGCCGTCGGCGTTCTCGCGGGCGTGGACGGTCGCGTCGGCGATGATCGCGTCGGCGGCCTGCTGGTAGACCTCGATGTGGGCGTCGGTGTGGGCCAGCCAGTCGGCCTCGCTCACGGCCGGGACGGCGCCGGCGGGGGTGGCGTCGAACAGGTTGCGGTCCTGGTTCAGGAACGCCTGCGCGCTGATCGAGGCCTGCTCGCGCAGCGTGCGGGTCAGGATCGCGTTGCCCTCCTCGCCCAGGCGGGCGACGGCCTGCTGCTCGAAGTAGGCCTGGTAGGCGACGGCGTTCTGGCGCAGGGTGCGCACCTCGGTGCCGCCCTGCCCGCGCAGCACCAGCAGGCCGGCGAGCTGCTCCTGGGAGAGCGCGTCGATCTCGCGGTACAGGAAGCCGGTGGCGGCCAGGGGGCCGGCGATCTCGCGGGCGCTGGAGTCGTCGGCGACGGCGATGGTGACGTCGGCGACCGCGCCGTGGATGTCGTTGTAGGTGTTCACGACGCTCAGCGCGCTGGTGCGCTGGCCG
This sequence comes from Kineococcus gurbantunggutensis, assembly GCF_050871925.1. NCBI lineage: Bacteria > Bacillati > Actinomycetota > Actinomycetes > Kineosporiales > Kineosporiaceae > Kineococcus > Kineococcus gurbantunggutensis. The sequence continues at coordinate 61,867 of NZ_JBJLSG010000010.1, read as the reverse complement.
TCGACGGCGGCGCGCACCTGCGGCAGCGTGGAGGCGGCGGCGACGCCGAAGCGCTCGAGCACCGCGACCTTGCCGCCCTCGTCGAACTCGACGCCGGAGTCCTGCGCGGCGCGCGTGGCGTTCGCGACGGCCTGGTCGGTGACGGTGCGGGCCGCGGCCACGCGCCCCTTCAGCTCCTCGTCGGGCGCGGTGACGTACTGCACGGTCAGCAGGCGCTCCTGCTGGACCGCGTGCAGCAGCGCGTCGTTCTCGGGGGACTTCTCGGTGAAGTTCGCGAGGTCCCGCTCGGCGTCCGCGTACTCCACCGAGACGGCGGTGATCGCCGCGACCGCGAGCATCAGCAGCATCAGGGGTACCGCGAGCAGCGCCAGGAGCTTGGCTCTGATGCTCAGGTTCCGCAGCATGTCGACCTTCCGTAAGCGATGGTGAGCGGTGAAGGGGCCACCGGTGCTCGAGCAGACGTCTGTTGTTCTCGGGCCCCGGGGTGCCGGGCGTGAGCGGGGAGGGGCAGAACCGCTCGTTCGGACCATCGGCAGGCGGCGCGTCGAGCGGAGGGAACCGGTGGGAGTCGTTCCGGGCGGAGCGGGGGCGGGCGCGGTGGTCGTCGTGCTCGCCGGCGGCGGGGGCACGCGGTTCGCCGCGCGCACCGCGGGGGCCGACAAGCTGGCGGCCCCGCTGGGGGGCGCGGACGTGCTGGGGCACCTGCTGGCGCGGCTGGTGCCGCGCTGGCCGGTGCTGCTGGCCGGCCCGGCGCGCGCGCCGGGGGTGCCGTCGGTGCGCGAGGAGCCGCCCGGCGGCGGGCCGCTGGCCGCCTTCGCGGCGGCGCTGGCCGCGCTGGACGCCCCGGGCGCCGCGCCGGCCGCAGACCCGGACGCGCCCGTGGTGCTGCTGGGCGGGGACCAGCCGTTCGCGGCGACGGCGGTGCCGCGGCTGCTGGCGGCGCTGGGGGGCGGCCCGCACGGCGGGGACGGCGGGGGCGGCCCGGTGGACGCGGCGGTGGGCGTGGACGGCACCGGGCGGCGCCAGCCGCTGCTGTCGGCGTACCGGCGCGCGCACGCGCGCGCAGTGCTGGCGGCGCTGCCGGCCGTGGCGGGCCGGCCGGTGCGCGAGCTGCTCACCGCGCCCGGGGCGCGCGTGGTCGAGGTGCCGGTGAGCGCGCGCGAGCACCTGGACGTCGACGTGCCCGAGGACCTGGCGCGCGCGCGGGAGCTGCTGGCGGGCGGGGGGACGGGGAGCGCACCGGGGGCGGGGACGGCGCCCCGGACGTAGTGTCGCGGCGTGCGTGCCGTGGTCGTCGAAGAGCCGGGGGGCCCGCGGGCCCTGCGCGTGGTGGAGCTGCCGGACCCGCAGCCGGGCCCGGGCGAGGTGGTCGTGCGGGTCGCGGCCGCCGGCGTCAACCGCGCCGACGTGATGCAGCGGCTGGGCAGGTACCCCTCGCCGCCGGGCGCCCCGCCGAACCCGGGCCTGGAGGTCTCCGGCTGGGTGGAGGGCGTCGGCGAGGGCGTCGCGGGCTGGTCCGCCGGCGACGAGGTGTGCGCGCTGCTGGGCGGCGGCGGGTACGCCGAGCGGGTCGCGGTGCCCGCCGGGCAGCTCCTGCCGGTGCCGGCGGGGGTGGACCTCGTGGACGCCGCGGCGCTGCCGGAGGTGGCGGCGACGGTGTGGAGCAACGTGTTCACCCTGGCCGGGCTGCGCCCGGGCGAGCTGCTGCTCGTGCACGGCGGCTCCAGCGGCATCGGGACGATGGCGGTGCAGCTGGCGCGGGCGGTCGGCGCGCGCGTGGCGGTGACGGCGGGCTCGGCGGACAAGCTGGCCCGCTGCGCGGAGCTGGGCGCGCAGCTCGGGGTGAACTACCGCGAGGAGGACTTCGTCGAGGCCGTGCGCGCCTTCGAGCCGGCCGGCGCGGACGTCGTGCTGGACGTGGTGGGCGGGCCGTACCTGGGGCGCAACGTGGACGTGCTCGCCACCGGCGGGCGCCTGGTCGTCATCGGCACGCAGGGCGGCGCGCGCGCGGAGCTGGACCTGGGGAAGCTGCTGGTCAAGCGCGCCTCGGTGCACGCCACGACGCTGCGGGCGCGCCCGGCGGCGGAGAAGGCCGCGGTCGTGGCCAGCGTGCGCGACCACGTGTGGCCGCTGGTGGCCGACGGGGCGGTGCGCCCGGTGGTGCACGAGCGCTTCGCGCTGGAGGACGCCGCGCGCGCCCACGAGGTGATGGAGGGCTCCTCGCACGTGGGCAAGCTGTTGCTGACCACGGGGGCCCGGGGACCGGCGGCGTGACGCCCGAGGAGGTCCGGGCGCTCTTCCCCCCGCAGGTGCTGCGCGACTACGCGCTGGTGGCCGACGGGGCGCGCGGGGCGGTCGTGGGCCCGCGCGGGGCCGTGGTGTGGATGTGCGCGCCGGGCTGGCACGACGACGCGGTCCTGGCCTCGCTGCTGGGCGGGCGCGGGGTCTTCGCCGTCACCCCCACCCACCCGTTCGTGTGGGGCGGGCACTACGAGGAGGGCACGCTCGTCTTCCGGCACCGCTGGACCAGCCGCGGCGACGGCACGATCGAGTGCCGCGACGCGATGGCGATGCCCAGCGACCCGCACCGGGCGGTGCTGCTGCGGCAGGTGCGCGCCGCGGAGGGCGACGCCGAGGTGGAGGTGGTGCTGGACCTGCGCGCCCGCTTCGGCACCCGCGCGCTGCGCGACGTGCGCCGCGGCGACGACGGCCGCTGGAGCGCCCGCACCGACGGCCTGCGGGTGCGCCTGTCCGGGCTGGCCGAGGCCGAGGTGGACGACGGGGTCTTCACCGCCCGGCTGCGGGTGCCCGCCGGGGGCCGGCACGACCTGGTGCTGGAGGTGTCCGACGCGCAGCTGCCGGACCCGGTGGACCCGCAGCACGCCTGGGCCTCCACGATGCACACCTGGCGCTCAGCGGTGCCGGACGTGGCGCACTCGGTGGCGCCGACGGAGGCGCGGCACTCCTACGCGGTGATCCGCGGGCTGACCTCGGACTCCGGCGGGATGGTGGCGGCGGCGACGATGTCGCTGCCCGAGCACGCCGAGAACGGCCGCAGCTACGACTACCGCTACGCGTGGGTGCGCGACCAGTGCTACGCCGGGCTGGCGATGGCGGCGTGCGGGGGCCCGTACCCGCTCTTCGACACCCTCGTGGCGTTCGTGGTGCAGCGGGTGCTGGCCGACGGCCCGCACCTGCGGCCGGCGTACACCGTGCACGGGCTCGAGGTGCCCGGCGAGCGCGCCACCGGCCTGCCCGGCTACCCGGGCGGGTGGGACGTGGCCGGCAACCACGTGCGCGACCAGTTCCAGCTCGACGTGTTCGGCACGGTGCTGCAGCTGCTGGCCGCGGCGATCGAGCACGACCGCCTGGACGCCGACGGCTGGCGGGCGGTGGAGGCGGCGGTGAGCGCCATCGAGCAGCGCTGGGGCGAGCCCGAGGCGGGCATCTGGGAGCTGCAGGACGACTGGTGGGCGCACTCGCGCCTGGAGTGCGTGGCGGGGCTGCGCAGCATCGCGGCGGTGTGCCCGCCGGCGGACGCGGTGCGCGCGGCGACGCTGGCGGACGCGGTCCTGGCCGAGACCTCGCGGCGCTGCCTGCACCCGGACGAGGGGCGCTGGCAGCGCAGCCCGGGCCAGCCGGGCGTGGACGCGGCGCTGCTGCGCCCGGCGCTGCACGGGGCGGTCCCCCTGGACGACCCGCGCCAGCGGGCCACCCTGGCGGCGGTGCGGCGCGACCTCGTGGAGGACCACTACGTCTACCGCTACTCCCCCGACTCGATGCCGCTGGGATCGACGGAGGGGGCGTTCCTGCTGTGCGGGTTCCTGCTGGCCGAGGCGCTGCACGCCGACGGGCAGCACGTGGAGGCGTTCCGGTTCTTCGAGCGCAACCGGGCCGCGTGCGGGCCGGCGGCGCTGCTGGCCGAGGAGTGGGACGTGTCCCAGCGCCAGCTGCGCGGCAACCTGCCGCAGGCGTTCGTGCACGCGGCCCTGCTGCACAGCTCGATCTCCCTGGGCACCTGAGCGCCCGGGGCGGACGACCCACGACCACGGACGTGCGAGAACCCGCGGTGGCCGGGGGTCGTGCCGTCCGGCCACCGCGGGGCGGGGGTCACTCGCCCTGCTGCTCGCCCTGCTCGGCGGGCTGCTCGACCTGCTGCTCGGCCGGGGCCTGAGCGCTCTCGCCGGCCTCGACGGCCTGCGGGGCCGCGGTGGCGACGGCGATGCGGGTCGGCTGGGCGGTGGTGTGCGCACCGGCCACGCGGACGGTGAGCACGCCCGCGTCGTAGGCCGCGCTCACCGCGTCGGCGGAGGTGTTCGCCGGCAGGGTGAAGGAGCGGCGGAAGCTGCCGTAGCGGACCTCGCTGCGGCCGCGCTGGGCGTCGGTGCGGGTGTCCTTGCGCTCGCCGCGCACGACGAGGCGGTCGGCGTCGACCTCGACGGTCACGTCCTCGAGCGCCACGCCGGGCAGCTCCAGACGGACCAGGGCGTCGTCGCCGTCGCGGACGACCTCGGTGGCGGGCACGAAGCCGGTGGTGCGGCCGGTGCTCGCCGGGGTCAGCGGGCCGAAGGCGCGGCGGACGAGGGTGTCGAACTGCGCGTCGAAGGCCGCCTCGAACGGGGTGCGGCGGTTCCACACGGAGAGGGTGTTCACGGCTGTCCTCCTGGGACGATCCACGGCGCCCGGGGCGAGCGCCTTCGACTCACACAACGTGAGCCCCCTCCGCTCAATTCCGCGTTCGCCCCCGGCGAAGGGCGGAGCGGGACGGACGCGGGCAGGATCGATCCATGGACTACGTGAAGCTGGGCAGCACCGGCCTGGAGGTCTCCCGCCTGTGCCTGGGCTGCATGAGCTACGGCGACCCGGCCCGCGGCGGGCACCCGTGGACGCTGCCCCTGGAGGACAGCGCCCCCTTCCTGCGCCGCGCCTTCGACGCGGGCGTGAACTTCTTCGACACCGCCAACGTGTACTCCAACGGCTCCTCCGAGGAGATCCTCGGCGAGGTCCTCCTCAAGCACGTCCCGCGCGAGGAGGTCGTCGTGGCGACCAAGGTGAACGGGCGGATGCGCCCGGGCCCCAACGGCGCGGGCCTGTCGCGCCAGGCGATCCTCACCGAGGTCGACAACAGCCTGCGCCGCCTGGGCACCGACCACGTCGACCTGTACCAGATCCACCGCTGGGACCCCACCACGCCGGTGGAGGAGACGCTGCAGGCGCTGCACGACGTCGTCCGGGCCGGCAAGGCCCGCTACATCGGGGCCTCGAGCATGTGGGCGTGGCAGTTCGCCAAGGCCCTGCACCTGCAGGACGCGAACGGCTGGACCCGCTTCGCCACCATGCAGGACCACTACAACCTCCTCTACCGCGAGGAGGAGCGCGAGATGCTGCCGCTGTGCGCGGACGAGGGCGTCGGGGTGATCCCGTGGAGCCCGCTGGCGCGCGGCAAGCTCACCCGCGACTGGGACGCGGCGACGAACCGCTCCGAGAAGGACGAGTTCGGCAAGACGCTCTACCGCGACTCCGACGAGCGGATCGTGCAGGCGGTGGCGCGGGTGGCCGGGCGCCGCGGGGTGCCGCGCGCGCAGGTGGCGCTGGCGTGGGTGGCGCGCAACCCGGTCGTCGTGGCGCCGATCGTGGGCGCGACCAAGCCGCACCACCTCGACGACGCCCTGGCGGCGCTGGAGCTGGAGCTGACCGAGCAGGAGGTCGCTGAGCTGGAGGCGCCGTACGAGCCGCACGAGGTCGTCGGCTTCTGACGCCGGCGGGCCGGCCCGCTCAGCCGGGCAGGTCCGCTCAGCCGGGCAGGTCCAGCACGGCGCGCGCGAGGTCGGCGTGCGTGACGAGGGTGCCCACCAGGCCGCTGCGCAGGACGGCGGCGGTGGCCCCCGCGCGCACGCCGGCCGCGCCGGTGGACATGGCCAGGACCTCGCCGGTGCGGCGCAGCTGCTCGCCGCTGACGCCGACGACGCGGTCGGCCAGGCCCGGCACCTCGGCGCCGTCGGCGCCCAGCAGCACCCCGGTGACCTCGGCGACGACGCCGGCGGCGGCCAGGTGCTCGGCGGTGGCGGGGTCCAGGGAGTCCAGGGCGGTGGACTCCCCCGGCAGCCAGGCGCCCACCGAGACGACGGCGCGGGTGAGGGTGTCCAGCTCGGCCAGGGCCCGGGCGATCTCGGGCTGCGAGCGCAGGCTGCCGGCGGTGGCGGCGTCGGGCACGGCCAGCGGCGCGTAGAACGTCGCGGCCGAGGAGCCGGTGGCCTCGGCGGCGTGGCGCACGAGGTCCACGGCGCTGCCCTCGACGTCGGGGCGGGGCAGGGCGCCGGCGAGCTGCACGAAGCGGGCGCGCAGCGGCGCGGACAGCGCGGCGACGAGGGCGGAGACGGTGCGGCCCCAGGCCAGGCCGACGACGTCCTCGGGGGCGACGGTCTCCTCCAGCAGCCCGGCGGTGAACTGGGCGACGGCGCGGCGCTGCGCGGGCACGTCCTGGCCGTCGGGGCGCACGACGTAGGCGGCGCGCAGGCCGAAGCGCGCACGCAGGGCCTCGCCGAGCTCGCCGTCCAGCGCGGGCGGGGTGAGCACGCGGATCTGCACGAGCCCGGCGTCGCGGGCGTCGGCGAGCAGGCGGGCGACCTTGAAGCGGCTGACGCCGAGCTCCTCGGCGATGCGGACCTTCGTCCAGTCCTCGACGTAGAAGCGCCGGGCGACGGCGGCGGCCAGGGCCAGCCCGGACGTCGTCGCCCCCTGCGCGGGCACCTTCGCCACGGCACCTCCCGGGAGCGGTTGACAACGCGAGCGCTCGCGAGAACACTGACGCTCGCTTGAGAGTATCCCGCTCATCTGAGCGCAGGCAAGGCCCCAGGGCCACGGCCCCGCGGCCCGTGCCGGCCCGCACACCGGTCGACGACGACGATGGAGGGACGATGGTCGGACGGCGCACTCCCCGCGCCACCCCGAGCCGACGCGCGGCGATGGGCGGTGCGCTGGCGGGGATCGGCGGCGCCACCCTGCTGGGCGGCTGCGCCGGGGCGGGCGACGCCGTGGGCGGCGGCGGGGACGACAGCATCAACGTGCTGATGGTCAACAACCCGCAGATGGTGGACCTGCAGCAGCTCACCCGCGACCACTTCACCGCGAGCACCGGCATCACCGTGAACTACACGGTCCTGCCGGAGAACGACGTGCGCGACAAGATCACCCAGGAGTTCTCCAGCCAGGCCGGCACCTACGACGTGGCCTCGATCTCCAACTACGAGGTGCCGTTCTACTCCAAGCTGGGCTGGCTGGCCCCCCTGGACGAGCACATCGCCGCCGACCCCGGCTTCGACCAGGGCGACGTCCTCGAACCGCTCTCCACGGCCCTCACCGGCGAGGACGGCAGGGTCTACGCCGAGCCGTTCTACGGCGAGTCCTCGTTCCTGATGTACCGCGCCGACGTGCTGGAGGCGCAGGGGCTGACGATGCCCGAGCGCCCCACCTGGCGCGAGGTCGCCGAGATCGCCGCGCGGGTCGACGGCACCTCCGGCGGGATGCGCGGCATCGCGCTGCGCGGCCTGCCCGGCTGGGGCCAGGTGTTCGCGCCCCTGACCACCGTGGTGAACACCTTCGGCGGCACCTGGTTCGAGCAGGACTGGACCGCGCGCGTCAACGACCGCCCGTTCGTGGAGGCCACGACGTTCTACGTCGACCTCGTCCGCGCCCACGGGCAGCTCGGCGCCCCGCAGTCCGGGTTCACGGAGTGCCTCAACGGCATGACGCAGGGCCAGGTGGCGATGTGGTACGACGCGACGTCGGCCGCCGGCAGCCTGGAGAGCGCCGACTCCCCCGTCGCCGGGAGGATGGGCTACGCCCCCGCCCCGGTGGAGCAGACGGAGTCCTCCGGCTGGCTGTTCGCCTGGTCCTGGGCGATCCAGGCCGCCTCCGCCAAGCAGGACCTGGCGTGGCGGTTCATCTCCTGGGCCTCGGGCAAGGAGTACGAGGAGCTCGTCGGCAACGAGATCGGCTGGCCCAACGTGCCCGCCGGCAAGCGGAACTCCACCTACGCCAACAGCGACTACCGCGGCTCCGCCGGCCCGTTCTGGGAACCCACCCAGGCGGCCATCAACGCTGCCAGGCCCGACGACCCCGGCGTGCAGCCGCGCCCGGCACCGGGCATCCAGTTCGTCGCCATCCCCGAGTTCGCCAACCTGGGCACCCTGTCGTCCCAGGGCGTCAGCGCGGCGATCGCGGGCAAGCAGAGCGTCGTCCAGGCGCTCGACTTCGCGCAGGACCTCGCCGTCGAGCAGGTCACCGACCAGTACCGCAGCTGACCGGACGCCGGAGGCCCGAAGTGAGCACGAGCAGCACCCCCACCCGACCCCAGCCGCACGTCGGCCCGTCCCTGGCGCAGCGGCCCGCCTCGGCCCGGCGCGCCGCCGACTGGGCCCGCCGCGCCCCCCTGATGCCGGCGCTGGTGTTCACGATCGTCGTGACCCAGCTCCCGTTCGTGGCCACCCTGGTCATCTCGTTCATGGACTGGAACGCCTTCCACCCCGAGGACCGCGGGTTCGCCGGCTTCGGCAACTACGCGCGGGTGTTCACCGACGCCTCGCTGCGCTCGTCGGTGTGGAGCACCGTCGTCATCACCGTCACCGTGGTGCTCGTCAGCCTCGTGCTGGGGATGCTCATCGCGCTGCTGCTGGACCGGAGGTTCGCCGGCCGCGGGATCGTGCGCACCATGATGATCGCGCCGTTCCTCGTCGTGCCCATCGCCGCCGCGCTGCTGTGGAAGCACGCGCTGTTCAACCCCTCCTACGGCCTCTTCAACGGCCTGCTCAACGCGCTGTGGGGGTTGTTCGGCAGCGACAACCCCCCGCAGCCGGACTGGCTGACGCTGGCGCCCAAGGTCGCCATCGAGGCCGCGCTGATCTGGCAGTGGACGCCGTTCATGATGCTGATCCTGCTGGCCGGGCTGCAGTCCAAGCCGGCCGACGCCGTGGAGGCCGCCCGCATGGACGGCGCGAACTCCTGGCAGATCTTCCGGTACCTCACGCTGCCGCACCTGCGGCAGTACCTGGAGCTGGGCGGCCTGCTCGGCGCCATCTACATCGTGCAGAACTTCGACGCGGTGTTCACCATCACCGCCGGCTCCCTGGGCACCGCGAACCTGCCCTACACGATCTACCAGACGTTCTTCTCCGCCCAGGACTACGGGCTCGCCTCGGCCATGGGCGTGGTCGTCGTCATCGCCACGATCGTCATCGCGACGTTCGCGCTGCGCACCGTCTCGTCCATGTTCAACCAGGAGGCCGGCCGATGAGCACCGCCACCGCCCCCGCCCGCGGGACCTCCCACCCGCACGTGCCCACCTCGCGCCGCGAGCAGAAGGCCCGCCGCATGGACCGCAGCAGCCCGCTGTGGGCGGTGCTGGCCTGGGTCGTCGGCTTCCTCTTCGTCGCACCGGTGCTGTGGATGGTGCTGACCTCGCTGCACTCGGAGGAGGACGCCGCGACGAACCCGCCGTCGGTCGCGGCCTCCCTGACGCTGGACGGCTACCGCGCCTTCTTCGACTCCTCCCCGGCCGCGCCGCTGCTGAACTCCGCGGGCGCCTCGCTGATCTCCACCGCGATCGTGCTGTGCCTGGCGATCCCGGCGGCCTACGCGCTGTCGATCCGGCCGGTGCGCAAGTGGACCGACGTGATGTTCTTCTTCCTGTCCACGAAGTTCCTGCCGATCGTCGCCGGGCTGCTGCCGCTGTACCTGTTCTCGCTGAACACCGGGCTCGTGGACAACATCTGGATGCTCATCGTGCTCTACACGGCGATGAACCTGCCGATCGCGGTGTGGATGATGCAGTCGTTCCTGGCCGAGGTGCCCGGGGAGATGCTGGAGGCGGCGTCCATCGACGGCGCCGGGCTGATCCGCACGCTGCGCTCCATCGTGGCCCCGGTCGCCGTCCCCGGCATCGCCGCCACCGCCCTGATCTGCTTCATCTTCAGCTGGAACGAGCTGCTGCTCGCCCGCACGCTCACCGCCACGGTGGCCGGCACCGCCCCGGTGTTCCTCACCGGCTTCGTCACCAGCCAGGGCCTGTTCCTGGCGCAGCTGTGCGCCGCCGCCACCGTCGTCTCGCTGCCGGTCCTCGTGGCCGGCTTCGCCGCCCAGGACAAGCTGGTCCAGGGCCTGTCCCTCGGAGCCGTCAAGTGAGTTCGACCACCTCCACGACCCCGCTGTCGACGGCGGGCCTCGCCGCGATCGGCGAGGCCGTCCCGGTGCCCTCCTACGACCGCTCGGCGGTCACCCCGGGCATCGTCCACCTCGGCGTGGGCGGCTTCCACCGCGCGCACCAGGCGATGTACCTGGACCGGCTGATGAACGACGGCAAGGCGCTGGACTGGGGCATCCGCGGGATCGGGGTGCTGCCGCACGACGCGCGGATGAAGGAGGTCATGGACGCCCAGGACGGGCTGTACACCCTCGTCCTGAAGCACCCCGACGGCAGCCGCGAGCCGCGGGTGGTCGGCTCGATCCTCGACTTCACCCTCGCCCCGGAGGACCCCGACGCCGCGGTCGAGGTGATGGCCGACCCGCGCATCCGCATCGTCTCCCTCACCATCACCGAGGGCGGCTACAACATCGACGCGGTGACGCACGAGTTCCTCCTCGACGAGCACGGCGTGGCCGCCGACCTCGCCGGGGGCGCCGTGCCGCGCACGGCCTTCGGCCTCGTCGTCGAGGCGCTGCGCCGGCGCCGGGAGCGGGGCCTGACGCCGTTCACCCTCATGTCCTGCGACAACCTGGCCGGCAACGGCGACCTCGCCCGGCACGCCTTCGTCGCCTTCGCCACCGCCAAGGACCCCGAGCTGGGCGCCTGGGTCGACGCGCACGTGGCCTTCCCCAACACCATGGTCGACCGCATCACCCCCGGCACCACCGACGCCGACCGCGCCGAGGTGCGCGAGCGCTTCGGGATCGAGGACGCCTGGCCGGTGGTCTGCGAGCCGTTCACCCAGTGGGTCGTGCAGGACGACTTCCCCCTGGGCCGCCCGCCGCTGGAGGACGCCGGCGTGCAGGTCGTCGCCGACGTCGAGCCGTACGAGCTGATGAAGCTGCGCCTGCTCAACGCCAGCCACCAGGCGCTGTGCTACTTCGGGCACCTGGCCGGCTACCGCCTCGTGCACGAGGTGGTGCAGGACCCGCTGTTCGCGCGGTTCCTGCTGTCGTACATGGAGCGCGAGGGCACCCCCACGCTGCCGCCGGTGCCGGGCATCGACCTGGACGCCTACCGGCGCGAGCTGATCTCCCGCTTCTCCAACGGCGAGGTCCGCGACACCGTCGCCCGCCTGTGCAACGAGAGCAGCGACCGCATCCCCAAGTGGCTGCTGCCGGTGGTGCGCCACCAGCTCGCCCACGGCGGGGAGTTCTTCCGCGGCGCGGCCGTCGTGGCGAGCTGGGCGCGCTACGCCGAGGGCGTCGACGAGGACGGCGAGCCCATCGAGGTCTCCGACCGCCTCGCCCAGCGCCTGGTCGCCACCGCGCAGCGCAACCGCACCGAGCCGACGGCGTTCATCGAGGACCGCTCCCTCTTCGGCGACCTCGTCGACGACGAGCGCTTCGTCGCGGAGTACACCGCGACGCTGGCGTCCCTGCACGAGCGCGGCGCCCGCGCGACCCTGGAGGACCTCGTCGCCCGCGACGCCCCCTCCTGACACCGCCCCCGGCCCCTCCCCCGGGCCCGGGGAGGGGCCGGGGGCGGCCACTAGGATCGGGGCATGGCTCCGAAGGTCGTCCCCGCACGCGGCATGCGCGACATCCTCCCCGCCGACAAGGCCCGCCGGGAGCACGCGCTGCGGGTGATCCGCGAGGTGTACCGCTCCTTCGGCTTCGACGAGGTGGAGACCCCCGCGCTGGAGGACCTCAGCCGCCTGGAGTCCGGGCAGGGCGGCGAGAACGAGAAGATGCTGTTCAAGGTGCTGCGCCGGGGCCTGGACCCCGACGAGGCCGTCAAACCCGGTGAGGCCGCGGACCTGGGCCTGCGCTTCGACCTGACGGTGCCGCTGTCGCGGTACGTCGCCTCCAACGCCGCGGTGCTGCGCACCCCGGCGAAGCTGCTGCAGATCGGGCCGGTGTGGCGCGCCGAGCGCCCCCAGAAGGGCCGCTACCGGCAGTTCGTGCAGTGCGACATCGACGTCGTCGGCGAGCCCGGCAGCATCGCCGAGGTCGAGCTGGTCACCGCGACCCACACGGCGCTGACCCGCCTGGGCCTGGGCGGCACGACGCTGCGCATCAACGACCGGCAGGTCCTCACCGGCCTGCTCACCGGCTGCGGCTTCGCGCAGGCCGACCACGGCAGCGTCCTCATCACCGTCGACAAGGCCGACAAGGTCGGCCTGGACGGCGTGATGGAGGAGCTGCGCGGCAAGGGGTTCGAGGCCGCGCACGTCGCCGCGCTGGAGTCCGCCCTGGGCGAGCTGCTGACGACCACCGACCTGTCGGCGCCGGACGCGCTGGCCGCGGCGCTGCCGGGGGCGGTGCCCGCGCAGGCGGTGGCGCGCCTGGGCGAGATCGGTGCGGCGCTGGCGGTCTCGGCGCCGGAGCTGCCCGTGGTGTTCGACGTCTCCCTGGTGCGCGGCATGGGCTACTACACCGGGCCGATCTTCGAGATGGCGCTGGAGGGTTCGGGTTCCTCCATCGCCGGCGGCGGCCGCTACGACGACATGGTGGGCCGGTTCACCGGCCGGGACCTGCCCGCGTGCGGGTTCTCCATCGGCTTCGAGCGCATCGCCGACCACGTCGCGCTGGCCGAGGACCGCTCGCGCTCGTGCGCCCTGGTGCACCCGGCGGACGCGCCCGCCGGGGAGCTGGTGCGCAAGCAGCGCGAGATGGCCGCGCAGGGGTACCGGGTGGCGCTGGTGAAGCAGGCCAAGCGGATGCAGCCGCTGCTCGACAAGCTCGTCGAGGAGGGCTACGGCAGCCTGGTGCGCGCCCGCGTCGGCGAGGACGGCGCGGTGGCGTTCAGCGACCCCGCCCCGCTGAGCGGCAGCGCCGGCTGAGCGCTCCGGCGACGGGCGCCCGCCGCGGCCCTCACGGTTCGGCGGGCAGGTCCAGCGGGCGCTTGTAGTAGCCCCACGGGAACGTCATCGACTTCACCAGCGTCCAGCCGCCCTCCTCCAGGCGCCGGCGCGCGGCGGGGTTCCACGGCTGGCGCAGGTGCTCCCACTGGTGCTCGGAGGCCTCGACGAGGTGGTACAGGGTGCCGTAGTCGACGACGTGCCAGCCGCGGCGGCCCTCGCGCTCCAGGACCTCCATCTCGTCGAAGGCGGTGAGGGGGGTGAGGATCCGGCGCGGGCGGCCGCCCTCGCCGGTGCCGGCGTCCTGGCCGGGCTTGGCGGTGGGCGAGCCGAAGCGCTGCTGGGCGGCCTGCTTGCTGACGCCGAGGACGGCGCCGACGGCGTCCCAGCGGTGACCGGCGGAGCGGGCGCCGTCGATGGAGGTGCGCAGCAGGCGGCTGGTCTCCTCGGCGGCGACGCGCGCGGCGTCCACCAGGCGCAGCGTGCCCTCGGGGTCCGCGGCGGGGTCGCCGGGCGTGCCGGCGGCCTCCACGACGGCGGCGGCGATGCGCTCGCGCAGCCGGGCGGTGGTGGCCTCGTCGAGCCCGGCGGTCAGGGTCACCGGGCCTCCCGCTCGTCGGCCGGGCCGAGGGGCTCCAGGGCGTCGAGGGTCTCGCGGTCCTCCTGCGCGACCCTCGCGCGGCGCACCTGGGTGCGCAGCGCCAGGCCGCCGAGGACGCCGCCCACCAGGGCGACGGCGAGGAGGAGCACGGCGCGCAGGGGGTGGTCGCCGGTGCTCAGGAGCACCAGGGCGACGCCCAGCGGGATCAGCAGGGGGACGAGGGCCAGGCGCTGCGAGGGGGCCCGTCGGGGTGCGGTCATGCGTCAAGGATGTCTTGACGGCGGCGGCTCGTCAAGGACTTCTTGACGAGCCGTCCCGGCGGTGGCGCCGGGCTCAGCGCTGGCAGTGCGGGCACCACCACGTCCGGCGCCGCTCCGGGTCGCCGGGCACCTCCGCGCTCACCTCGACCGGCGTGCCGCAGCGCAGGCACGGCTGCCCGGCCCGCCCGTACACCCAGTGCTGCCGGCCCGGGCGGGTGTCGCCGGTGGTGACCTGGTGCGCCCCGCGCGGGCTGGTGGAGAACCGCAGCAGCTTCACCGCCAGGCGCACCAGGGGTCCCAGCGGCACCTCGCCGGCGGGGCGGGTCGGCAGATGCCCGCGCAGGAAGCACAGCTCGTTGACCCACAGGTTCCCCAGCCCGGCGAGGTTGCGCTGGTCCAGCAGCGCCGCGGCCAGCGGGCGCTGCGGGTCGGCGGCCAGGTTGCGCACCGCCGCGGCGACGACCTCGTCCACGGGCGCGACCGCGTCGAGCAGGTCGGGGCCCAGGTGGCCCACGACGGTGTGCTCGTCGGCGGTGGGCAGCAGCTCCACCACGCCCAGCTTCAGCCCGGCGGCGCTGGGCCCGTCGGTGCGCAGCAGCACCCGCACGTCCGGCTGCAGGTGCCGGGGCAGCACCTTGCCGGGGGCCAGGACCGTCCACGAGCCGTCCATGCGCAGGTGGGTGTGCAGCGTCAGCGCGTCGCCGTCGAGGTCGAAGCGGGTCAGCAGGTGCTTGCCGCGCGGGGAGGTGCCCAGCACCCGCGCCCCGGCGAGGTCGGCGGTGGCGTGCTGCGGGACGCGGAAGTCGCTGGCGCGCACGGTGGTGCCGCGCAGCCGCGCGTCCAGCGTGCGCGCCACGCGGTACACGCTGTCCCCCTCCGGCACGCGCCCACTCTCGGCGGTGCGGGCGCCCCGCGCGAGCCGGGCGGTCGGCTCAGCGCACCACGCGCAGGTGCGGCACGGGCACCGCCGGGCGGGGGCGGCCGTAGGTCAGGCGGCGCAGCAGCACCTCGGCCGGCCCGCGCCCGCCGGTGCGCTCCAGCACCAGCGCGCCCAGCAGCAGCACCAGCCAGGTGAGCACCGCCAGCGCCGAGGCCTGCGCCACGCCCAGGCGCGCGCCCAGGCCCAGGGTGGAGGCGGGCAGCAGCGCGGCCAGGACCACCGAGTGCCCCAGGTACCCGGACAGCGAGCGCCGGCCCAGCGCGGTCAGCGCGCGCACCGGCGCGGGCAGCGACGCGCCCCGCCCGGCGCGCGCCACCACCAGGCCGGCCAGCGCTGCGTAGCCGACCCCGCCGGCGCAGCCGGTGAGGGCGTGCACGGCGCCGGCGGCCAGCGCGCCGGGCGTGCCCGGCTGCCACGCCCCGACGGCCAGCAGACCCAGCGGCAGCCCGCCCAGGGCGGCGAGCGGGACGCCGGCGGCGGCGAGGACGACGAGGGTGCGCCGGTGCCGGGCGGGGTCCTCCAGCAGCCCGGCGCGCGCGGCCAGCGCCCCCAGCGCCAGGGGGCCGGCCACGACCAGCGGCCCGGCGACGGTGCCCGTGGACCACTCCAGGACCCGCGCCAGCAGGGCGCCCGGCAGGCTCGCGCTCTCCAGGGAGCTAACCGGGCCGTCCGCCGCGCCCTCGACGGGGACCGCGGCCAGCAGCCCCGACGCGGCGGTCAGCGCGGTGCCGGCGACGGCCAGGACGACCAGGCCGCGGCGGCGCGGGGAGGCCAGCGCCCCGGCGAGCACCACGAGCAGCAGCCCGTACGTGGCGGCGATGTCGCCGGAGAACAGCAGCACCCCGTGCAGGGCGCCGATCAGCACCAGCGCCCACCCGCGCCGGCGCAGCAGGCGGCGCACGCGCTCGTGCTCCTCGCCCAGCCGCAGGCGCCGGCGCGCGAGCTGCCAGGTGCCGTACCCGACGAGCAGCGAGAACACCGGGAACGCGCGGCCGTCGACGAGGCAGTTCTGCAGCAGCGCCACCGCGCGGTCGGCCGCCGACATCGACGCCGGGCCCGGGTAGCCGCTCACGCCCCCGCCGCCGGCGGGCAGGAACACGTGGACGTTGGCCAGGCAGATGAGCAGCAGCACCGCGCCGCGGGCCAGGTCGGGGGCGGGGACCCGCTCGGCGGGCGCGGTGGCGCGCGCGGGCGCGGGCGTCGGCGTCGGGGGCACGGCGGTCATCGTGGCGGCGCGGGCCCGCCCGGCGCGTCCACCGGTCGTCGTGCCGGCGCGCGCCGCAGGGCGGAGGGAGCGGACCCGCGCCGGGGGGCGGGCGGGCCGGGGGTGCGGGAGGCTGCCGAGGTGGCTGAGGAGCTCGTGCTGGTGACCGGGGCGGCGGGCAGGGTGGCCGGGCAGCTGCTGCCGGGCCTGGCGGACCGGCCGCTGCGGCTGTTCGACCGCACCGCGGCGCAGCACCCCGGCGCGGAGGTGGTGACCGGCGAGCTGACCGAGCCGGCGGACCTGGAGCGCGCCCTGGACGGGGTGGGCGCCGTGGTGCACCTGGCGGGCAACCCCGCGCCGACGGCGGCGTGGGAGGAGCTGCGCGGTCCCAACGTGGAGGGCTTCGCCGCCCTGCTGGCCGCGGCGGCGCGCGCCGGGGTGCGCCGGGTGGTGTTCGCCAGCTCGGTGCACGCCATGGGCGCGCACGAGACGGACGGGCGGGTGCCGGTGGACGCGGCGTGGCCGCCGCGGCCGTGCTGCCCCTACGGGGCGACGAAGGCGTTCGACGAGGCGGTGGCGGGCGTGGCCTCGCGGCGCGGGCCGGTGAGCACGGTGGGGCTGCGGCTGGGCGCCACGGTGCCGGAGCCGCAGAAGCGCTCGCAGCTGGCGAGCTGGCTGGGGCCGGCGGACCTGCGGCGGGTGGTGGTGCGGGCGCTGGAGGTGGACGCCGCCCGCGTGCGCCTGGGCGGGTACCCGGCGGTGTCGGCGAACACCCGCCGGCACTGGGACCTGGGCCCGGCGCACGAGGACCTGGGGTACGCCCCGGAGCTGGACCCCGAGGGGTTCGCGGACGCCGTGGAGGACGACGGCACGGACGCCGTGGCCTGCCCGCGCTGAACCCGGCGCCGGGCCGGGCGCGCGACCGGCCGGCCGGCCGGGAGGGGTCCTCACCTCCCGGCCGGTGGTCTTGCGCCCCGTCAGCGGGTGTCGCCGCGCAGGATGCCCCGCCCGTTGGTGGCGACGTAGACGCGCCCGTGCACGCGCGGGTCGCCGGTGATCGCCGCGCCCGTCCACGCCCACTGGTGGCGGTCGTCGTTCACCCGCACCCAGGTGCGCCCGGCGTCGTCGGAGCGGTAGATGCCGCGCACCCCGCGCTGCTGCGCGGAGGTGAACACCACGGGGTGGTCGGCGCCGGGGGCCGCCCTGCCGAAGCCGACGGCGTCGGCCTCCTCCAGGGCGGCGACGCGGGTGAAGGTGGCGCCGGAATCGGTGGAGCGCCACAGCCCGTACGTGCCGCCCTCCTGGCCGCCGGCCAGCCAGACGTGACCGCGCAGGCCGGGCACGGCGGCGAACCGGGCGGCGCCGGCGGCGGGCAGCCCGGTGGCGCCCGTGGCGGTGAACGTGGCCCCGCCGTCGTCGCTGCGCGAGAACACCCCGGCGGCGAAGGCGTAGAACACCGCCGGGTCGACGCGGTCGGCCTCCACGGCGGCGCCGGCGGGCGCGCCCGCGGACGGCGCCCAGGTGGCGCCGCCGTCGCGGGTCCAGCTCACCGCGGCACCGGCCGGGGCCCACACGGTGCGGCTGCCGTCGGCGCCCACGGCGACGTTGCCGCCGCCGGTGGTGCCGGCCGGCTGGGTGGCCGCCGGCGTCCAGGTGGCGCCGCCGTCGGTGGACAGGCCGAAGGCGGCCTGCTGCGCACCGGGGTTGCCGACGCGGGCCAGCACCCGCGGGCGCAGGCCGGCGGCGTCCACGCCGGTGCCGGAGGTGAAGTACGGGCGCTGGAACATCAGGTCCGGGGCGCGGTCGAGGTCGTGGTGCACGAAACCGCCGAGGTCGCCGACGGCGGAGACGAGGTGCGCGCCCTCGGCGGGGCTGACGAGGTCGAGGATCGCGGTCTCCTCGATGCCCTCGGCGTGCACGGAGACGTGGAACGTCCGGTCGCGGTCCCAGTTGGTGAGGTCCTCGACCCCGTAGAGGGTCGCGCCGGTGCCGTAGAGCAGGTGGTCGGGGTCGAAGGGGTCGATCTCCACGGACTCCGTCATCCAGCCCAGCTTCACCGGCTCCTCGGGAGGTTCGGGCGTCTGGCCGAACGTCAGCCACGGCGAGGCGCTGGTGTCGATCTCGTAGCGGTTGCGGCGCCGGCCGTCGGCGTCGAGGTCCCAGGCGCGGCTCCACGTCGCGCCGGAGTCCGTGCTGCGGAAGAACACCACGTCGGGGCTCCACTGGATCTGCGTGGCGACGACGAGGGTGCCGGGCCGCTGCCGGTCCACGGTCAGGCCGCTGTAGCCGAACGCGGCGTCCGGGCTGGTGGAGGGCACGGGGCTGACGTTGACCCACTCCCCCGTGGCGGTGTCCAGGCGCCACACGTCGCCCCGGGAACCGTCGTAGGGGCCGGCGGTGTCGCTGGTGGCGAGGTAGAGGTGCCCCCTCGCCTCGTCGAGGACGCCCTTGTGCGGCAGGAAACCGGTGGGCTGGCCGGGCACGCGCTCGAAGGTGCGCCCGCCGTCGGTGGTGCGGTACAGCACGTTCTGCGGGTCGGCGACGCCGACGTAGAACGTGGAGCTGCCGCCGCGCTCCCCGCGACCGCGCCGGCCGCCGCGCCCGCGGCCCCGGCCGCCACCGCCGCTGCGCGGGTCGAACGTCACCCACAGCACGCCCTGCGGGTCGCTGGAGTACCCGCTGGCGTCGCCGGGGTCGGCGGCCCACGGCCCGGGGTTGGGGAAGGACTCCACGGGCGCGAACGTCGCGCCGGAGTCGGTGCTGCGCCACAGCCCGCGCCCGCTGGGCGCACCGAGGTACACGTTCTGGTGGCGGTTGGGGTCCACGGCCAGGCGCTCGCCCATGCCCCGGCCGGGCATGTTGCCCCCGAGCTTGAAGGGCAGCTCGAACGCCTCCCAGCTCCTCCCGCGGTCGGTGGAGCGCAGCACGGCGCCGGGGCTGGGGTCCCAGTCGTTGGTGTAGGTGCCCACGGCGGCGTAGACGCGGTCGGCGTCCACGGGGTCGGCGGCGATGCTCAGCACGCCGCTCCAGCCCCAGCGGTCCCAGCCGACCCAGTCCAGCAGCGGCACCCAGCGCCGCGAGCGGCGGTCGAGGCGGTACGCGCCGCCGATGTCGGTGCGCGCGTACGCCAGGCCGCGCTCGGCGCGGCTGAAGACGATGCCGGGCACGAAGCCGCCGGCGACGATCTCGACGTTGCGCCATCGGTAGCGCGGACCGCCCGCGGCGGCCGGCGCGGCGAACGCGGTGGAGGCGGCGGCCGCAGTCAGGGCGGAGCCGGCGAGGAGGCTGCGGCGGCGCACGCCCGGGGTGGAGCCGAGGGTGGGCCCCGGGGCGGACGGGGTGCGAGAGGAGGTGACTTCTTCATCGAAGCGCTTCACCTGATCGAGTGAACAGTTCTGCACGCGGCGTCGTCAAGACCCCGCGGAGCTCCCGGCAGGTGCTGCCTCCGAGCGCGTTTCCGGGACATCCGGCGAGCGCCTCGCGCGCCGGCACGTCGAAGCGCTTGTCCGACCCGGCGGTCGAGGCCCGGCGGCACCACCGGGGCCGGCACCGGGACGACGGGGGCGCCGGCACGGGGGCCACCACCATGCGCAGCCACATGGTGACTGAGCGTTGAGAAAGCGGGGCGGGAGGTGGACCGGTCCCCGGTGCGGTGCGGGTGCGCGGCGATCGCCCTCTACCGTTCACCGCATGAGTGGGAACCCTGCGCTCACCCCCGCGCTCCCGCCCGACTGGGAGCGCCTGCTCGCCGAGCTCGACGGCGACGAGCTGGTCGCCGCCGCCGCCCGGCTCGCCGAGCGCCTCCTCGGCGACCTGCACCCGCGCTGGGAGCACACCAGCGCGGTGGCGGCCCGGGCGGCCGCCGGCACCGCGGCCGTCGCGCCGGCCGACCGGGCCACCCTCGTCGCCGCGGCGTGGCTGCACGACGTCGGCTACGCCGTCCCGGTGCGCCGCACCGGGTTCCACCCCGTCGACGGCGCCGACCACCTGCGCGCGCAGGGCTGGGACCCGCTGGTCTCCTCCCTGGTGGCCCACCACTCCGGGGCGCGCTTCGTGGCGCGGGTGCGCGGCCTGGAGGCCGAGCTCGCCCCCCACGACCACCCCCGCGCCGTCGAGGGGGCGCTGGCCGACGCGCTGACGTGGGCGGACCAGACCACCTCCGCGACCGGCGAGGTCGTCGACGTGGAGGAGCGCCTGGCCGACGTGCTGCGCCGGCACGGCCCCGACAGCCCCAACGCCCGCTGCCACCACCTGCGCGGGCCGGCCGTGCGCGGCGCGGTGCAGCGCACCGAGCAGCGGCTGCGGCGCGCGCACGAGCGGGGCGCGCCCGCCCCGCGCGGCTGAGGCACCCGCTCCCTCGGGGCCGGGGTCGGGGCCGGGGCGGCGCGTGCGCCCCGGCCCCGGCTCAGCGGGCGGGGGCCACGCGCACCCGGGCCCGCACCGCCGTCGCCGCGCACACCAGGACGGCGGCGGCGGCCGCGACGACGCCCGCGCCCAGCTCCTCGCCGAAGAACAGCGCCGCCCACGCGATCGTCAGGACCGGCTGCACGAGCTGCACCTGGCTGACGCTGGTCATCGGCCCGATCGCCAGGCCCCGGTACCAGGCGAAGAAGCCCAGGAACATGCTGAAGACCGCCAGGTAGGCGAACGAGGCCCAGCCGGCCCAGCCCGCGCTCGTGCGACCGGAGGCGGCCCCCAGGACGGTGAGCACCGCCATCGGCGGCAGCGCCAGCACCAGCGCCCAGCAGATCGTCTGCCAGGCGCCCAGCTCGCGCGCGAGCAGCCCGCCCTCGGCGTAGCCCACGGCGGCCAGGGCGACCGCGCCGAGCAGCAGCGCGTCCCCGGCGCCCACGCCGCCCAGGCCGCCGCCGCTGAGCGCGACGAAGACGACCACCGCGACCAGGCCCGCCGCGCCCGCCGCCCAGAAGCCCGCTCCGGGGCGCTCGCGGGTGCGCAGCACCGCGGCCACGGCGGTGGCCGCCGGCAGGACGCCGATGACGACGGCGCCGTGCGCGGCGGGCAGGTCGCGCATCGCCGCGCTCGTCAGCAGCGGGAACCCCGCCACGACGCCGGCGACGACGAGCAGCAGGCGCGGCAGCAGGTGCCGCGGGGGGCGCGGGGTGCGGGTCACCGCCAGCACCAGCGCCGCCAGCACGCCGGCGACCGCGGCGCGGCCGGCGCCGACGAGCAGCGGGTCCAGGGTGCGCACGGCGGTGCGGGTCAGCGGCAGGGTGAGGGAGAAGACCACCACGCCGACCAGGCCGAGGAGCGGACCGGCCAGCGGGCGGGCCGGGTGGGCGGTGGGACGGGCCGCCCGTGGTAGCGGGAGCCGCGGCGGGACGGTAGCGCTATCCGTGTTCCTCATGAGTCAGCGTAGCGGTCGTCGGCCCCTGCGCGGGCGGGACGGCTCACGCCGGGCGCAGCAGCTCCTTGTCCTCCACCAGCGCCAGCGCCAGCGTGCGGTAGCCCACGCCGTCGAAGAGGACCGTCACCCGGTCGTCCTCGTAGTGCATGACCCGGCCCCGGCCCCACTCGCCGTGCGCGACGTCGGAGCCCACCGGGAACGGCTGCTCGTCCGCCGGCTCGGCGCTGCGCCCGGCGGCGGTGCCCGCGCGGCAGGTGTCGCAGTTCCCGCACGGCCCGGGGAGCTGCTCGCCGAAGTACCCCAGCAGCGACAGCCGGCGGCAGGAGGTGGTCTCCGCGTAGGAGCGCATCATCTCCAGCCGGGAGCGCTCCACCGAGCGCTGCTGCTCCGAGACGTGCACCGCCGCCTCGGCGGCCGCGGCGGGCTTGGGCCCGTCCGGGTCGGCGGTCAGCCGGCCGCGCTCGTCCTCGTGGACAGCCCCGACCTCCTCCAGCAGGTTGACCACCCCGGCCAGGCGGGAGGCGGTGGTGCCCAGCTCGCGGCGCAGCTGCGTGGGCCCGACCGGCTCGTCGTGCGCGCGCACGGCCGCGGCGACCTCGCGCAGCGGTTCCGGCTTGGCGACCGCGGAGGCGAAGAACGTGCGCAGGCCCAGGTCCTCGGGCCGGTAGTGCAGCACGGCGACGGCCGGCTCGCCGTCGCGGGCCGCGCGGCCGATCTCCTGGTAGTAGCTGTCCAGGGAGTCGGGGACGTGGGCGTGCACGACCGCGCGCACGTCCGGCTTGTCGATCCCCATGCCGAACGCGCTGGTGGCCACGACCACGTCCAGGGTGCCGTCGACGAACTCGCGCAGCACCCGGTCGCGGTCGGCCCGGCGGCGGCCCGCGTGGTAGTGGTCCACCGCGCGCCCGCTCCCGCGCAGCTCCTGCGCGATCTCCTCCGCGTCGCGGCGGCGGGCGACGTAGACGAGGACCGCGCCGCGCGTGGAGGTCACCGACTCCAGCACCGCGGCGCGCTGGTGGTCCGCCCGGGAGTGCCGGCGCACCCGCAGGTCGATCTCGGGGCGGTCGAAACCCTCCGCGACGACCGCGGGGTCCCGCAGGCGCAGCTGGTCCACGACCTCCTCGCGCACCTGCGGGCCGGCGGTGGCGGTGAGGGCCACCACCTGCGGGCGCCCCAGCCGCTCCACGGCCGACCCCAGGCGCAGGTACTGCGGTCGGAAGTCGTGCCCCCACGCGGAGACGCAGTGCGCCTCGTCCACGACGAGCAGGCACGGGCGCAGCGCGGCCAGCTCCTCGACGACCTCGTCGCGGGCGAGCTGCTCGGGGGCCAGGAACACGAACCGCACGTCGCCGCGGCGCAGGGCCTCGCGCGCCTCGCGCCACGCGGCGGCCGGGAGCTGGGAGTTCAGCATCACCGCCCCGCCGCGGCGCACGTCCTCGCGCAGGCCGTCCACCTGGTCGCGCTGCAGGGCGATCAGCGGCGAGACGACGACCGTCGGCCCGTCGAGCAGCAGCGCCGGCACCTGGTAGATCGCGGACTTGCCCGCACCGGTGGGCATCACCGCCAGGACGTCGCGGCCCCGCGCGACGGCGCGCATCGCCTCCGCCTGGCCCGGTCGCAGCTCCTCGAAGCCGAAGGCCTCCCGCGCGGTGCGCAGCAGGTCGGCGTCCACGTCCGACGCGCGTCGGGTCACAGGTCCTCCACGTCGCGGTGGCGCGTGCCGCCACCGTCCCCGCGGTCCCGGGCGACCGCGCGCTTGGAGCGCACCGGGACCGTCGCGGGACCGCCCCGCGGGACGGTCCCGCCACCCACCGTAGGCACCGCGCGGCCGCACCGCGCGGCGGGCGCGGCGCGGCGGGCGCGGGTCAGGGGGTGGGCATCCCGCCGTTGACGTTGAGGACCTCGCCGATCACGTAGCTGGACTCCGGCGAGGCCAGGAACACGTAGGCCGGGGCCAGCTCCGCCGGCTGCGCGGCGCGGCCCAGCGGGGTCTGCTGGCCGAACTCCGGCATCGCCTCGTCCGGCTGGCCGCCGGCGACCTGCAGCGGCGTCCACACCGGGCCGGGAGCCACGACGTTCACCCGGATCCCCTTGGGCGCGAGCTGCTGCGCCAGGGCCTTGGACATGGCGATGATCCCGGACTTCGTCGTCGCGTAGTCCACGAGGTTCGGCGAGGGCTGGTAGCCCTGCACCGAGGAGGTGTTGACGATCGTGGAACCCGGCGGCAGGTGCGGCACCGCCTCCTGCACGATCCAGAACAGCGCGTTCAGGTTCGTGCGCAGCGTCTCGTCGAACTGCTGCGAGGTGATGTCGGCGACGTCCTCGGCGTGCTGCTGCTTGCCGGCGACGTTGGCGATGAGGTCGATGCCGCCGAGCTCGTCGACGGTGGTGCGCACCAGGCCGCGGGCGAACGCCTCGTCGGTCAGGTCGCCCGGGGCCAGCACCGCCCGCCGGCCCGCGTCGCGCACGAGCTGCGCGACCTGCTCGGCGTCGGGCTGCTCCTCGGGCAGGTAGTTCAGCACCACGTCGGCGCCCTCGCGGGCGAAGGCGATCGCGGCGGCGCGGCCGATGCCGGAGTCGGCGCCGGTGACCAGCGCCCGGCGGCCGGTGAGGCGCCCGGTGCCGCGGTAGGTGGACTCGCCGTGGTCGGGGGCCGGGCCGAGCTCGCCGGCCAGGCCGGGGCCCTCCTGCGGCTGCGGTTCGTACCCCTCGGTGCGGTACTGCTCGACCGGGTTCTGGAAGGTGTACTGGTCGCTCACGGCCCCCACCGTAGGCAGCGCCGCGGCACCGCGCCCGCCGATCACGCGGGCCCCGCGCGGGCACCCGCGCGACCCCCGCGCCGGCGCCCGTGTCGGACCCGGCGCGCACACTGGGGACGTGCGGGAGCAGCGGCTGGTCGACGTCACCCGGATCTACTACGAACCCGCCGCGGCGGAGCTGCCCCGGGGCCGGGAGGTCCTCGAGCGCTGGCCGGACGCCACCCGCGTGGAGGTCGCCAGCCACTGGAACATCCCCGAGCTGCACGGCGACGAGGCGAACGTGGCGCGCTGGGTGCGGATCAAGCGCGAGGCGCTGGTGCTGGGCGTGAAGAAGTCCCTGGCCGCGCGCCCCAACGGCCGCTCGGCGGACTTCATCGCCCCCTCCACCGCCAACGGCTGCGCGATGGCCTGCGCGTACTGCTACGTGCCGCGCCGCAAGGGGTACAGCAACCCCGTCACGGTGTTCGCGAACATCGAGCAGATCACCGCCTACCTGCGCCGCCACGTCGCCCGGCAGGGCGTGAAGGCCGAGCCGAACCAGGTGGACCCGCACGCCTGGGTGTACGACGTGGGCGAGAACAGCGACTGCTCGGTGGACGCCGAGCTGTCCGGCAACGTCGACGACCTCATCGCCCTCTTCCGCGAGCTGCCCACGGCCAAGGCGTCCTTCGCCACCAAGCACGTCAACCGCCGGCTGCTGGAGCTGGACCCGCGCGGGCGCACCCGGGTGCGCTTCTCCCTCATGCCCGAGGAGGTCGCCAAGGTCCTCGACGTGCGCACCGACCCCGTCGCCGCGCGCCTGGCCGCCCTCGACGACTTCGTCGCCGCCGGGTACGAGGTGCACGTCAACCTCTCCCCCGTCGTCGTCACCGAGGGCTGGCTGGAGCAGTGGGCGCGCCTGCTCGACCAGCTCGGCGAGGCCACGAGCGCGGCCACCAAGCGCCAGCTCGCCGCCGAGGTGATCTTCCTCACCCACAACGAGCGGCTGCACGAGGTGAACCTCGGCTGGCACCCCAAGGCCGAGGAGCTGCTGTGGCGCCCGGCGGTGCAGGAGGCCAAGCGCTCCGAGGGCGGCGGCGTCAACGTGCGCTACCGCACCGGCGAGAAGGGCCGCCACGTGCGCCGGCTCCTGGACCTGATCGCCGAGCGCGCCCCCTACCTCGACGTGCGCTACGCGTTCTGACGCGCCACCCTGGCGCCATGGCGGAGAAGACGCTGAGCGACGACGAGCGGCGCGACATCGGCCGCGACTTCGGCGAGGCGGTGAACATGACGCCCAAGGAGCTGGAGGAGTGGCTGGAGACCGACGAGTCGAAGTCGGTGGGCCAGAGCGACGGCGGCGAGTCCGTCGGGCACGCCTCCGGGCGCCGGATCGTGGAGGTCCTGCGCGCGAAGGAGGCGGACCTGGACGACGACGACTACGCCCACATGAAGAAGGTCGTGGGCTACGTCCACCGCCACTCCGCCCAGCGCCCCGAGGGCGACGTCACGGACACCAAGTGGCGCTACTCCCTCATGAACTGGGGCAACGACCCCCTCAAGAAGGGGTGAGCACGCCCCGGGCGCGCGCCTCGTGACCTTCGAGATGCACGCCTCGCCCCCCACGGGCACAGTGGGGGCAGCACGTAGTTCGGACGACGAGCGGCTCCCGGACCCCCGAGCCGCAGGAGGAGTTCAGCAATGAGCAGCGTGACCGAGAGCATCGACGTCGAGGTCCCCGTCCACACCGCGTACAACCAGTGGACGCAGTTCGAGACCTTCCCGCACTTCATGAACGGCGTCGAGGAGATCACCCAGATCACCGAGACCCGCAACCACTGGAAGACGAAGATCGCCGGTGTGGAGCGCGAGTTCGACACCGAGATCACCGAGCAGCACCCCGACGAGCGGGTCGCGTGGAAGAGCGTGGACGGCAAGGACCACGCCGGTGTCGTCACCTTCCACCGCATCTCGGACACCACCACCAAGGTCACCGTCCAGATGGACTGGGAGACCGAGGGCCTCGTCGAGAAGGTCGGCGCCGCGATCGGTGCCGACGACCGCCAGATCAAGGCGGACCTCAAGCGCTTCAAGGAGTTCATCGAGTCGCGCGGCGCCGAGACCGGCGCCTGGCGCGGGGACGTCACCCCGCCCAAGTGACGCGCTGACGGCAAGAGCCCGGATCCCCCCGCGGGGGACCCGGGCTCTTCCACGTCCACGCCCGGCACGCGCCCGGCCCACCCGCGGTGCGCGCCGGGACGGCGCGCACCGCGGCCCGCTCAGGAGACGCCGAAGCGGAAGTCGGTGACGGAGAGGAACTCGTCGCCCTCGCGCAGCACCGTGGTGGGGAAGTCGGGGTGGTTCGGGGCGTCGGGGAACGCCTGCGCCTCCAAGGCAAGGCCCGCGCGCGGGCCGTAGGCCACCCCCGCCTTGCCCACCAGCGTGCCGGCCAGGGTGCCGCCGGTGAACACCTGGATCCCCGGCTGGTCCGTCCACACCTCCAGGGTGCGCCCGGACACCGGTTCCTCCACGCGCGCCGCGAACGCCGGCTCACGCTCGCCGCCGGGCACCTCGGCCAGCACCCAGCAGTGGTCGAAACCGGAACCGCGCGCGACCTGCTCGTCGCCGGACTCCTTCCCGTCGCGCAACCGGTACCCCACGGGCACCGGCTCGGTCAGGTCGAACGGCGTGCCCGCCACCGGGCGCCGCTCCCCCGTGGGCAGGCCGGAGTCGTCCACCGGCAGGAACGCCTGCGCCGCCACCTGCACCAGGTGCGCGTCGACCGTGCCGCTGCCGTCGCCGGCGAGGTTCCAGTAGGCGTGGTTGGTGAGGTTCACCACCGTCGGCGCGTCCGTCGTCGCCGACGTGCGCACCGTGAGCACCCCGCCGTGCAGGACGTACTGCACGTGCACGCTCAGCGCGCCGGGGAACCCGTTGTCGCCGTCCGGGCTCAGCAGCGAGAACCGCACCCCGCACAGGCCCTCCACCGGGTGCGAGGTCCACAGCGCCTGCGAGAACGGCCGCGGCCCGCCGTGGATCGCGTTGCCGCGGTCGGTGGTGGGGATCGAGGACGTGCGCCCGTCGAGGGTGAACGTCCCGCCGGCGATGCGGTTGGCGAACCGGCCCACCGTCGCGCCGAACGAGCGGCCCTTGCCCTCGTAGGGGGCCAGGTCCGCGAAACCCAGCGCGACGTCGGCGCGCACGCCGTCGCGGTCCGGCGCCAGCACCGACTGGATGCGCGCGCCGTGCTCGACGAGCCCGACCTGCAGCGTGCCGTCGTCCAGGACCCACCGCGTCACCGGTGAGCCGTCGGCGGTGGTCCCCCACCCCGGTTCGGCACGGACCTCGCCGTGCGCGTCGTCGTCGCGGTGCCCCAGGTGCGCCAGGTGTGCCACGTCCCGAAGCTACCCACTCGACGCCCCCGGCGCGCCCCCGGCGCGCTGCCGGTGCGCTACCGGCACCGGGAGGCGCCGCGGGCCGCGGCCGCCGCGCTGGCGGCGACCGTGGCCAGCCCGCCGAGCAGCAGCACCCCGGCGACGTTCCAGCCCCACGGCCAGGAGACCCCCGTCGCGGCGCGCACGCCCACGACCGCGGCCACCGCCAGGAAGGCGAACCCCCACACGACCGCGCCGACGTCGACGGTGGTGGCCGGGCGCGCCCGCTCCAGCGCGTCCGTCCCCAGCGCGTCCGTCCCCAGCGCGTCCGTCCCCCGCGCGTCCTGTTCCCGCACGTCCCGCTCCTCGGTCACGACCCCTCCAGCAACCCGGAACCGGCGGCGCCCACGCGCACCTCGCCGGCCCACACCACGGCCCGCACCACGGCGACCCCCTCAGGGACGGTCCAGCCGGCCGGGTCGGCGCCCCGCACGCGGGTGGCGCCCGCGACGCGCGCGGCGTCGGGGCCCACGGCCAGCACCTTGGCGCTGTCCAGGCCGCCCTCGTGCTGCTCGGCGCCCCGCCGCGAGGAGGAGCCCACCAGCGAGCGGTGGTCGTCGTCGACCACCACCGCGCCGGGGCCGACCAGCCAGCGCAGGTTGCCCGCCAGGGCGCGGGCGTCCACCAGGACGGTGCGCTCCTCGGGCACGACGACCTCCAGGCGCCCGGCGGCCACCGTCGCGGTGACCACCGTCGTGGCCGGCCCGCTCGGCACCAGGCCGGAGGGGTCCACGCGCAGGCGCCCGACGCCGGAGCTGAGGGCGTCCTGCGCGCGCACCGACGCGCTCGTCGGCGCCCAGGTGCGGTTGACCTGCCACTGCCAGCCGCCGGAGTCCGGCACGGTCCCGGCCAGCACGGTCAGCACCGCCAGCGGCGTGCCGAAGCCCACCAGGGCGCTGCGCCGGCCGGCCAGGCCCGCGGCCACGGCCCCGGCGCCGACGACGGCCAGCGCCGCGACGAGGGCCAGCACGGGCGCGGGCGCGGGCAGCACCACCAGCATCTCGGCCACGACCACGGCGCCGGCGGCGACCAGGGCCAGGCCCAGGACGGCGGTGGTCAGCAGCGGGGAACCGGGCCGGCGCGCGGCGCGGGCCCGCTCGGCGGCGGCCCGGGCCCGCGCGGCGGCGGCGCGGCCCTCCTCGCGGGCGGCGGCGCGGCGCTCGGCGGCGGAGCCGAACCCGGCGGCCGGCGCGGCCGCGAGCGCGCTCACCCGCGCGTCGACCTGCGCGTCCACCTGCGCGCGGACCCGCTCGACCAGCCGGTCCACGCCCGGGGGCTCCTTGCGCAGCGACAGCGGGGCGCGCGCGCCCGGGGCCGGCGCGCTCGGGGCGGGGCGCTCGGCGCGCCGGCCCGCGCACTGCGCGCGCAGCGCGGCGACCCGGTCGCGGAAGACCCACCACAGCAGGGCGGCGACCAGGCCGGTGACGAGGAAGCCCCAGCCCGGCCCGGCGCCCAGGGGGCCGACGGTGAGGCCGGCGAGCCCGACGACGCCGCGCCCGACGGCCAGGTCGAGCAGGACGAGCCCGGCGGCCAGGGCGAAGGCGCCGGAGACGTCGCCCTCGGAGGTGGCCTCCAGCTCCACCCGCCCGCGGGCGTCGGGCAGCAGCGCCCAGGCCAGGCCGTACAGCGCCAGGCCCAGGCCGCCGACGAGGGTCAGGGCGACGAGCAACCCGCGCACCAGGACCGGGTCCACCCCGAGGCGGGCGCCCACGCCCCCGCACACGCCGGCGAACCAGCGGTCCTCCCCGCGCACCACGCCCCAGGAGCGCACGAGGGCGGTGGCGCGGGCCAGGGGGCCGCGCCCGCCGGGGGTGCCCGGCTCGCGCGCGGCCGCGGCCGCGGGGTCCGGGTCCGGGCCCGGGCCGGTGCCCGGGGAGTTCCCGGTGCCGCTGCCCGGGGGGGTCCCGGCGCCCGGGCCGGGGTCGGCCGCCGGGTCGGTGCCGGTGCCGGGGTCCGCGGTGCTCACGGTCGCGACCCTGCCCGGTGCGAGGCCGCCCGCGGAAGGGCCGGGGTGCGCACGGTGCTCACCAGTGCCACGGCAGGCTCAGGCCGGCGCCGCCGAGGAGGTCCACGACGACGAGGCCGACGGCGACGGCGAAGGAGGCGGACACGTCGCCGCGGTGGGCGGCCTCCGCCTCGATGCGCCCGGTGGCGTCGGGCAGCAGCGCCCACGCCAGGCCGTACAGCAGCAGGCCCAGCCCGCCCAGGAGGGCGAGCACGACCGCGGCGCCGCGCACCCAGGCGGGGTTGACCCCCAGGCGCTGGGCCAGGCCGCCGCACACGCCGGCGATCCAGCGGTCGCGACCGCGCACGACGCCGGTGCGGCGCAGCGCGCCGAAGAAGCGCTCGGGGCCGGTGGCCGCGGAGGGGCGGGGGAGCTCGGTGTTGGTGTCGGTGTTCGTCATGGCTCCACCGTGGCCGCCGGCGGGTGCCGGGCACCTCCGGGACGCACCCTGAGCCGACCCTGAGCGGACCCCGGAACACCGCCCGGGGGATCCCCGGCGACGGCGCCGCGTGCCACGATCGCCGGGTGAGCACCACCGCCCCGCAGGCCCCCTCCGCGCCCGGCCCGGCGGCCGCGCCCGGCGCGGTGCGCCCGCGGCTGGTGCGCCCGGTCGCCGGCCGGCGCGCCGCCGGGGTCGCCGCCGGCCTGGCCGCGCACCTGGACGTGCCGGTGGGGCGCCTGCGGGTGGCGCTGGTGGCCCTGTCGGTGCTGGCCGGCACCGGCCTGGCGCTGTACGCGGCGTACTGGTTCCTCGTGCCCGACGAGCGGGACGTCCCCGCCGGGCCGGGTGCCGGCGGCGGGCGCCGCGCCGACCCCTCCGCGTGGGTGCTCGCCCACCGCGACGCCCTGGTGGGCGGGGCGCTGGTGGTGGCCGGGGCGCTGGCCGCGCTGCGGGTGGGCGGGGTGGGCGCCTCCGCGCGCGTGGTGCTGCCGGTGCTCGTCGTCGGCGCCGGGCTGGTGCTGGCGTGGAGCCAGCTCGACGCCACCCGCCGCGCGCGCTGGGTCAGCGGCGCCGGCGCCGGCGGCGGGCGCACCGCGGCGCTGCGGGTGGTGGCCGGCACCTCGCTGGTGCTGCTGGGCGTGGTGCTGCTCCTGGTCCTGGGCGGGGACGTCGCCGCCCTGGGCGGCTCGCTGCTGGGGGCGCTGGCGGTGCTGGCCGGGGTGGGCGTCGTGCTGGCGCCGTGGGCGGTGCGGCTGTGGCACGACCTGGGCGCGGAGCGGGCCGCGCTGGCCCGCGAGCAGGAGCGCGCCGAGCTGGCCGCGCACGTGCACGACTCGGTGCTGCAGACGCTGGCGCTGATCCAGCGGCGCAGCGCCGACGCCACCGAGGTGGCGCGGCTGGCGCGCTCGCAGGAGCGGGACCTGCGCCGGTGGCTGTACGGCGACCACGGCAGCACGGCCGGCACCCTGGGCGCGGCGCTGCGGGCGGCGGCCGCCGAGGTCGAGGACGCCTCCGGCGCGACGGTGGAGGTGGTGCTGGTGGGCGACCTGGACGCCCTGCCGCTCGGGCGCGGCACGGGCGCGCTGGCGCAGGCCGCGCGCGAGGCGCTGCTCAACGCCGGCCGGCACGCCGGCGGCACCGTCTCGCTGTACGCGGAGTCCCTGGGCGCCGAGGGCGCCCGCTCCTTCGAGGTGTTCGTGCGCGACCGCGGGCCCGGCTTCGACCTGGACGCCGTGCCGCACGACCGCTTGGGGGTGCGCGAGTCGATCCTGGGCCGCATGGCGCGCGCCGGCGGCAGCGCGGCGGTGCGCCGGCCCGCCGACGGCGGCACCGAGGTGGTGCTGCGCCTGCCCGCGGCGGCGGGCGCGCAGCGGGAGGCGTCGTGACGGTGCGGGTGCTCGTGGTCGACGACCACCGCATGGTGCGCAGCGGGGTGCGCGCGGAGCTGGCCGCGGCCGCGGACCTGGAGGTCGTCGGCGAGGCCGGGGACGCCGCCGCGGCGGTGGCGGCGGTGCGCCGGGAGCTGCCGGACGTGGTGCTGCTGGACGTGCACCTGCCCGCCGCGGCCGGGGAGCCGCCCGCGCCCGGCGCCGGCTCCGGCGGGGCGCGCGTGCTCGACGGCTGCGCGGACCTGCTCGGCGGCGAGCGGCCCGTGCGCTTCCTCGCGCTGAGCGTGTCCGACGCCGCCGACGACGTCATCGCCGTCATCCGCCGCGGCGCGCGCGGGTACGTCACCAAGAGCATCGGCGGCGAGGAGCTGGCCGCGGCGGTGCGGCGCGTGGCGGAGGGCGACGCGGTGTTCTCCCCGCGCCTGGCCGGTTTCGTCCTGGACGCCTTCGGGGCGGTGGCCGGGGAGGTCGCCGCCACCGACGAGGAGCTGGACCGCCTCTCCGCGCGCGAGCGGGAGGTGATGCGCCTGATCGCCCGCGGCTACGCCTACAAGGAGGTCGCCAAGGAGCTGTTCATCTCCGTGAAGACGGTGGAGACGCACGTCTCCGCGGTGCTGCGCAAGCTGCAGCTGTCCAACCGGCACGAGCTGACGCGGTGGGCGCAGGCGCGCCGGTTGCTGTGAGACTCGGGGGCATGACCGCCGCGCCGCGCTCCGCCGCCCCCGGGTGGCTCACCTGGACGACGGTCGCCCCGGTGGTGGCCCTGGTGCTGCTGCTGCTGACGTGGGGCCGCGAACCCGGCGGGGTGGTGGTCGCCGTGGTGGCGGTGGTCCTGGCCGCCGCCGTGCTCTCGGCGGTGCACCACGCCGAGGTCGTCGCGCACCGGGTGGGCGAGCCGTACGGCTCCCTGGTGCTGGCCGTGGCGGTCACCGTCATCGAGGTCGCGCTGATCGTGACGCTGATGGCCGCCGGCGGGCCCGGGGCCTCCTCCCTGGCCCGCGACACCGTCTTCGCCGCCGTGATGATCACGTGCAACGGGATCCTGGGGCTGTCGCTGCTGCTGGGCGCGCGGCGCTTCGGCACCACCGTCTTCAACGCCGAGGGCACCGGCGCGGCGCTGGCGACGGTGGCGACGCTGGCCGCGCTCAGCCTGGTGCTGCCCACCTTCACCACCGCCCGCCCGGGCCCGGAGTTCTCCCCGGCGCAGCTGGCGTTCGCCGCCACCGCCTCCCTGGCCCTGTACGCGATGTTCGTGGTCACCCAGACGGTGCGCCACCGCGACTTCTTCCTGCCGGTGGTCCGCGAGGGCGACGGGCGGGCCGGGCGGGAGCACGAGGAGCACGAGCACGCCGCCCCGCCCAGCACCCGCGCGGCCACCGCCAGCCTGGGCCTGCTGCTGCTGGCGCTGGTGGCCGTGGTGGGCCTGGCCAAGGTGGAGTCCCCGGCCATCGAGGCCGGCGTGGCGGGCCTGGGGCTGCCGCAGTCCTTCGTCGGCGTGGTGATCGCCCTGCTCGTCCTGCTGCCCGAGACGATCGCCGCGGCCAACGCCGCCCGGCGCGGGCGCACCCAGATCAGCCTGAACCTGGCGCTGGGCTCGGCGATGGCCAGCATCGGGCTGACCATCCCGGTGATCGCGGTGGCCTCGATCTGGCTGGAGGGGCCGCTGCTGCTGGGCCTGGGCCCCACCCAGCTCGTCCTGCTGGCGCTGACGGTGCTGGTGGGCGTGCTCACGGTCGTGCCCGGGCGCGCCACGCGCCTGCAGGGCGGGGTGCACCTGGTGCTGCTGGCCGCGTTCCTCTTCCTGGCCGCCACCCCCTGACCCGCCCCGCCGCCGGCCCCGCGCGCCGTGCCCGCGCCCTCCCCGTGCCCCCGCGGCGCGCGCGTGGCACGCTGGCCGGCGGCGGGGACGGGGGCCGGGGACGGCGACCGGGAACGGGGACACGGACGTCCGCAGCTCACCGGAGGGCGGCACGTCGTGGGTCTGACCGAGCTGGACAGCGGGCCGGCGGGGGCGGTGCTGGGCCTGCCCGCGCGGGCGCTCACGTTCGACGAGGCGTGCGCGCGGGTGCTGGAGCACCTGCGCGAGCACGTGCCGCTGGGGTTCTGGTCCATCACCTCCCGCGTGGACGGCCGCCAGGTCCACCTGCACGTGCGCGACGAGGCCTACGGCCGCCGCGCCGGGGACTGGCACGAGTGGTCCGAGTCGTTCTGCCGGCACGCGGTGGCCGGCGAGGCGCCGCGCATCGCCCCCGACGTGATGGCCGTGCCGCTCTACGCCGCGGCCGGGGTGGCGCGCGAGATGACCATCGGGGCCTACGTCGGCATCCCGATCCGCGACGGCGACGGGCACCTGTTCGGCACCCTGTGCGGGCTGGACCCGCGGGTGCAGCCGCCGGAGCTGACCCGGCACGGGCCGCTGCTGGAGCTGCTGTCGACGCTGCTGGGCCAGGTGCTGGCCACCGAGCGGCTGCGCGGGGAGGCCGAGGCGCGCGAGGCCGCGCTGCGCTGGCGCGCGCTGCACGACGACCTGACGGGCCTGGCGAACCGGGCGCTGTTCCTGGACCGGCTCACCCACGCGCTGGAGCTGCACGGGCGCGACCGGCGCCCGCTGGCGGTGCTGAGCATCGACATCGACGACTTCCGCGCCGTCAACGACGCGTTCGGCCACCCCGGCGGCGACGAGCTGCTGACCCGCGCGGCCGAGCGCCTGCGCGGGGTCGTCGGCGCCGGCGACACCCTGGCGCGGGTGGGCAGCGACCAGTTCGCGGTGCTCGTCGAGCACGGCGCGCGCGGGGCCGCGCACCCGCAGGTGCTCTCGCTGACCGAGCGGGCGGTGGCGGCGATGTCCGAGCCGTTCACGGTGCTGGGCCGGCAGGTCGGGGTCGGGGTGAGCGTGGGCGTGGCCGAGGTGGCCGGGGAGGAGCGCGGGCCCGTGCCGTCGCCGGCGCAGGTGCTCGCCCACGCCGACGTGGCGCTGGACGAGGCCCGCCGGGCCGGGCGCAACCGGTGGTCGCTGTACCGGCCGACGATGAGCCTGCCGGGCGCGCGCGGGCTCTCGCTGCGCGAGCCGCTGCGCCGCGCCCTGGCCGAGGGCGAGGTGCGCACGGCGTTCCAGCCGCTGGTGGACCTGCGCACCGGCGCCGTCACCGGCGCGGAGTGCCTGGCGCGCTGGTCGCACGGCGGCCGGGACGTGCCCCCGGAGGTGTTCGTGCCGCTGGCCGCGCGCAGCAACCTGCTGCCGGCGCTGACCGCCGCGGTGCTGGAGCAGGCGTGCGCGCAGCTGGCCCGGTGGGCGCGGCACGGGCGCGCGGAGCTGCGGGTGGCGGTGAACGTGCCGCCGGAGCTGCTCACCGACCCCGGGTTCCCCGCGACGGTGCAGGAGGTGGCGCGCCGGCACGCGGTGCCGCCCTCGCGGGTGGTGCTGGAGGTCACCGAGGACGCGCTGCTGCAGGACCTCCCCGCCGCGCAGGACGTCACCGGCCGGCTGCACGCGGCGGGTTTCGGGCTGTCCCTGGACGACTTCGGGACCGGGTACTCCTCGCTGCTGCACCTGCGCTCGATCCCGCTGGACTCGGTGAAGATCGACCGGGGCTTCACCGCCGACGTGGACGTGTGCCCGCGGGCGCAGCAGTTCCTGCGGGCGCTGCTGGCGCTGGGGCGCGACCTGGGGCTGGACGTGGTCGTCGAGGGGGTGGAGCGCCCCGCGCAGGAGCGGGTGCTGCGCGAGCTGGGCGCGGTGCACGCGCAGGGGTTCCTGTACGGGGAACCGGCCGCGGCCGGTGACCTCCCGCCGGGGGAGGTCACCGGCCGCGCTCGTCCCGGGGGGCGCTGAACCGCGTCAGGGGCGCGGGTCCGCCGCCGCCCCGTCGGTGTCCGGTGCGCCGGCCTGCGCGGGCACCTGGCCGGTGGGGCCGGTGAGTCCGGTGGGGGCGGTGGGCGCGGGCGCCGGGGCGGTGGCGGCCGCCGCGGCCCGCTCGCCCAGCGCCTCCGCCTCCGCCTCGCCGACGGGGGCGGTGGAGGACAGCGGCACCTCCGGCAGGAACAGGGCGATGACGGTGCCCAGCAGGAACATCGGCACCAGCCACAGGAAGATCGGCGTCAGCGAGGTGGCGTAGGCGTCCACGACGCCGTCGGCGACGTCGGCGGGCAGCGAGCGCACGACCTCCGGGGTGAGCGAGGAGGTGCCGTGACCGCCGGCGGTGACGCCGCCGGGGAGCAGCCCGCTGAGGCGCTCGGTGAGCCGGCTGGTGAAGACCGTGCCCAGGACGGCGACGCCGACGGTGACGCCCAGCTCGCGGAACAGGTTGTTCGAGGAGGTCGCGGTGCCGATCTCGCGGGGGTGCACGGCGTTCTGCACCGCCAGCACGATGATCTGCATGAACAGGCCCAGGCCGGCGCCGAGGACGGCGACGTACACGCACAGCAGCCACAGCGGGGTGTCCAGGTCCAGCGTGGACATCAGGAGCATGCCGGCGCCGGCGACGAGGGTGCCGACGACCGGCAGGGCCTTGTAGCGGCCCGTGCGGGAGACGACGGCGCCGGAGGCGATGCTGGTGACCAGCAGCGTCACGACCATCGGCAGCAGCAGCAGGCCGGACTCGGTGGCGTCCACGCCGTAGGCCATCTGCAGGTAGGTGGGCAGGTAGGCCAGCGCGCCCATCATCCCGGCGCCGACGACGAAGCCGAGCAGGGTGGTGACGACGAACGTGCGGTTGCGGAACAGGCGCATCGGCAGGACCGGCTCGGGGGCGCGCAGCTCGATCAGGACGAACGCGACGGCCAGCACGACGGTGGCCGCGCTCAGCCCCAGGATCGTCGCCGAGCCCCAGGCGTGCTCGGTGCCGCCCCAGCTGGTGACCAGGACGGTGCCGGTCAGGGCCAGCGCCAGGGTCACCATGCCGGCGTAGTCGATCCTCGCGGTGTTCCTGCGCTTCGGCAGGTGGATGGTCAGGGCGGCGACGGCGAGCGCGGCGACGCCCAGCGGCAGGTTGATCCAGAACACCCAGCGCCAGTCGACGGAGTCGGTCAGCCAGCCGCCCACCAGCGGGCCGGCGACGGCGGAGACGCCGAACACGGCGCCCATGGGGGCCATGAACTTCGCGCGGTCCTTGGCGGGCACGACGTCGGCGATGATCGTCTGGGACATGATCATCAGGCCGGCGCCGCCGAGGCCCTGCAGGCCGCGGAAGAGGACGAACTCGACCATCCCCTGCGCGAACCCGCACAGCGCCGAGCCGAGCAGGAACAGGGCGATGGCGACCAGGAACAGGTTCTTGCGGCCGACGAGGTCGCCGAGCTTGCCGTAGACCGGCATGGCGATCGTCAGGGCGAGCGTGTACGCGGTGATGGTCCAGCTCATGTGCTCCAGGCCGTCGAGCTCGCCGACGATCGTGGGCAGCGCGGTGCCCACGATCGTCTGGTCGAGCGAGGCCAGCAGCATGACGAGCATCAGGGACGTGAAGATCCACCCGGTGCGGGGGGCGCGGTCGCCCCGGTGCTGAGCGGGTGGTGCGGCGGCGGTCACGGGCGGCTCCTGACGGGGCGGGGCGGGTGGTGGGGTCCGCGGGGGTCCGCGGGGGTCCGCGTCAGCGGGTGACGCCGCGCAGGGCGGCGAAGGCGTCGCGCACGGCGGCGACCGGGTCGGTGCCCGGGTCGGCCGTCCAGCGCTGGGCGGCCACGCGCGAGACGGAGGCGGCGCAGGCGGCGAGCACGCGGGCGCGCACGTCGTCGGCGTCCGGCTCGCGCTGGCGCACGGCGGCGGCCAGCTCCTCCTCGACGGCGGAGACGCGCCCGAGCAGCACCGGCAGCAGCACGGGGTTGTCGTGCACGACGCCGAAGAAGCGCCGGCCGTCCTCGCGGTGGACGTGGGCGCGCTCGGTCTGGGTGACCAGCAGCTCCTCCAGCGCGTCCAGGGCGGGGCCGGTGCCGGTGCGGAACGCGGCGAGCAGGTCGGCGTCCCAGGCGGGGGCGAAGTGCAGCAGCGCCTCGTCCTTGGAGGGGAAGTAGTTGAAGAACGTGCGGCGCGAGATCCCCGAGCGGGCGGCGACGTCGTCGACGGTCACCTCGGCCCAGGGGCGCTCGCAGGCCAGGTCGAGCGCGGCGCGCGCCACGGCGGCGGTCGTCTCGGCGCGGCGGCGCTCGCGCAGGGGCGCGAGGGGCGGGGAGGTGGGCACCGCACCACTGTGCACTCAGTGCAAAGAAGGCGTCAAGTGCACTGTCCGCACGCCGTGCGCCGGACGGGTGCTCCGCGCGCGCACCCGGCCCCCCGGTGCTGTGCTGGGCGCATGACCCGCATCGGCACCTCCGAACTCGACGTGCGCCCGCTGAGCCTGGGCGCCAACACCTTCGGCTGGACCTCCGACGAGCAGGAGTCGCACCGCGTGCTCGACGCCTTCGTCGACGGCGGCGGCGACTTCGTCGACACCGCCGACGTCTACTCCGCCTGGAGCGAGGGCGGCGCCGGCATCTCCGAGACGATCCTGGGCCGCTGGTTCGCGAAGTCCGGCAAGCGCGACGCGGTCGTGCTGGCCACCAAGGTCGGCAAGGCCCCCGGCCTGGAGGGCCTGGCCGCCGGCACGGTCCGCAAGGCCGTCGACGCCTCCCTGCAGCGGCTGGGGACCGACCGGATCGACCTGTACTGGGCGCACGCCGACGACGAGTCCACGCCCGTGGAGGAGACCCTCGGCGCCTTCGACGAGCTCGTCACCGCCGGCAAGGTCCGCGCGATCGGCGCCTCCAACTTCACCGGCCCGCGCCTGCGGCTGTCCCTGGAGACCTCCCGCCGCGAGGGCCTGGCCGCCTACGTCGCCCTGCAGAACGAGTACAACCTCGTCGCCCGCGAGGAGTACGAGTCCGGCCCCGCCGACGTCGTGGCCGCCGAGGGCCTGGCGATGGTGCCGTACTTCGCCCTGGCCTCCGGCTTCCTCTCCGGCAAGTACCGCCCCGGCCAGAGCCCCGACAGCGCCCGCAGCGCCAAGGCCTCCGCGCACCTGGACACCCCCCGCGGCCAGCGCGTGCTCACCGCCCTCGACGAGGTCGCCGCCGCGCACGGCGCCGAGGTGCCCTCCGTGGCGCTGGCCTGGCTGCGCAGCCGGCCGACCGTGGTCGCGCCCATCGCCAGCGCCCGCACCGTCGAGCAGGTCGGCCCGCTGCTGGCCTCCCTGGACCTGGAGCTGACCGACGAGGAGGTCGCCGCCCTGGAGCGCGCCTCCCGCTGAGGCGCCCGCGCGGGGGCGTGCGGGAGGGGCGCGCACGAGCGCTGCACACCCGCTGCACACGACGTGCGCGGACCCCGCGCGCACCGGCGCGGCACCCGGCGCCCGCGTGCCGCACAGTGGGACGGTGACGTCCAGCACCGTCCCGACCGCCCCCGCCCCGCCCCGGCGCGGCGCCGAGCGGCGCGGCGCCGGCGCCCTCACCGCCGCCGCGCTGCTGCACGCCGCCGCCCTGGCCGTCCTCTACGCCGTCTGCGTGCGCACCGCGCGCGGGCAGGCCGCCGAGGACGCCGTGCACGAGGCCGCGCTGCGCTCGGCCGACGCCGGGCTGCCCGCGCCGGGCGAGCGCCTGCTGCACCTCGCCGGGCACCTGGAGCCGGTGCACCTGCTCGCCGGCGCCGGGCTCGTCGTGCTGGCCGGGCTGGCGCGCCGCTCCCCCGCCCGCGCCGGGCTCGGCCTGGCCGTGGCCGCCGCCACCCTGGGCGCGACCGAGCTGCTCAAGCTCGTCGTGCTGCAGCGCCCCGACCTGGTCGAGGCGGCCAGCACCCACAACAGCCTGCCCAGCGGCCACACCGCCGGCGTGCTCGGCGTGTGCCTGGGCCTGCTCGCGGCCGCCCCGCCCTGCTGGCGCTGGGTGCTGGCCCCCGCCGGGGCGCTGGCCTCCGGCGCGATGGCCGCCATGGTCGTCGCCGAGGGCTGGCACCGCGTCAGCGACCCGCTGGCCTCCGCGCTCGTCGGCTCCGCCGCCTTCGCCCTGGCCCAGGCCCTGGCCCCCGAGCGCCCCCGCCGCGGGCGCGCCCCCGCCGTCCCGCGCCGCGGGCGGGTGGCCGCCCTGGCCGCCGGGGTGCCCGCGGCCTGCGCCGCCGCGCTGGTCGCCGCCTACGCCGTCCCGGGCGCGGGCCTGGGCACCGCCGTGGCCGCCCCCGGCCTGGCCGTGGCCGCCACCGTGCTGCTCGCGGCGGGCGCCCTGCCGCGGCGGGCGCGCGCGCGGGCCTGACGGCGCGATCGGCGGCAGGATGGGGGCCATGTCCGAGCACCCCCAGCCCCCCGAAGACCCCACGGCGCCCGACGTGCGGCGCGAGCCCGCCGACGGCGCCGACCCGCGCGTGGTCGTGGTGACCCCGCAGGGCATGGGCATCGCGGAACCGCCCGAGGAGGGTGCCCCCGGCCCGGCGGACCTGGTCAGCCAGCCCGCCAAGGTCATGCGGATCGGCAGCATGGTCAAGCAGCTCCTGGAGGAGGTGCGCTCCGCGCCGCTGGACGAGGCCGGCCGCCACCGCCTCGCCGAGATCCACGAGCGCTCCCTCAGCGAGCTCGAGGACGGCCTGGCGCCCGACCTCGTGGAGGAGCTGCGCCGCATCGCCCTGCCCTTCGCCGAGGGCGCCGCGCCCTCCGAGAGCGAGCTGCGCATCGCCCAGGCCCAGCTCGTGGGCTGGCTGGAGGGCCTCTTCCACGGCATCCAGACCGCCCTGGTGGCCCAGCAGATGGCCGCCCAGGCGCAGCTGCAGGAGATGCGCCGCGCCCTGCCCGGCGCCGTGCCCGGCGCCCCCGGGGTCCCCGGCGGCCGCGGCGGCATCCCGCGCGCGCAGCCCGGCGGCACCGGCCAGTACCTGTGAGGCGAGGGCGCTGAGGCTCGCGTTCTGGCGCCGCACCCCCGACCCGCTGGGCCAGGGGGTGTGGGCGCGCGCCGAGCACTCGGTGGACCGGGCGGTGCGCCGCGTCGAGCAGGTCGTCGACGGGTGCCCGCCCGGGCCCGAGCGCACCGCCCTGGAGGCGTACCTGCCGCGGGTGGACCTGGTCGCGCGCGCCGCGCGCGCCCGGGCGCTGCAGGCGCAGGCCGAGGCGCCCTCGGACGGCTTCACCGTCCCCGGCGGCCCCGAGGGCCGCCACCCCGAGGTGCACCGGCGCCTGACCCGCACCGCCACCGCCTGCGCGCAGGTCGCCGAGGCCGCCGCGATGGTCCGCGTCGGCGGGGGCTCGCTGGCCTCGGTGGAGCGGGCCGTGGTGCGCGCCGAGGAGCTCGCCGGGCTGCGCTGAGCACCCCGCCGGGCCCGCGCCGGGGCCCTCTGTCGGGGGCCGGTGCCAGAGTGTGAACGTCAGAGCACGGACGGCTGCCAGGAGGACCTGCGGTGCACATCGACAACGCTCGTGAGCTCAAGGCCCGGCTGCGCGCCCGCTCGGTCGCGGTGGCCTCGCTGGCCGCGCCGGAGGGCGTCGCCAGTGTCGGCATCAGCCTGCTCGGCCGCGGCGCCGACGGGCCGCGCTACGGCCTGGCCGTGCGCTACTCCGGCGAGCGCGGGGAGAACCTGCTGGGCCAGGCGCGCGAGCTGGCCGGCACCGCCGCCGCCGCCGAGATCGACGTGCGCGACGTCGGGCGCGTGCGGGCCCTGACCGCCCCCGCCGCCGGGCGCACCTGGACCCCCGCCGAGCTGCGCCGGCGCGTGCGCCCCCTGCACCCGGGCCTGTCGATCGCGCACCGCGACGTCACCGCCGGCACCCTGGGCGCCTTCGTCACCGTCACCGGCTCCGACGGCGTGTACGCCCTGTCCAACAACCACGTCGTCGCCGACTCCGACCAGGCCGCGCTCGACGACCCGGTCCTGCAGCCCGGCCCCGCCGACGGCGGCACCGCCGCCGACCGCGTCGGGCGCCTGGCGCGCGCGGTGCCCCTGGACGCCGGCGGCGGCAACGGCGTGGACGCCGCCCTGGTGCTGCTGGAGGACGTCGAGGGGCCCGCGGGCTTCGAGCCGGTCTACCCCGTGGGCCGGCTGACCGGCTGGGCCGAGGCCGACGACGAGGTCGAGGTGGAGAAGGTGGGCCGCACCACCGGGCACACCCGCGGGCGGATCACCGCCATCGAGCTCGACGACGTGGCCGTGGAGTACCCCGTCGGCGTCGTCTCCTTCGACGGGCAGGTGGAGGTCACCGGCCTGAGCGGCGCGTTCTCCGCCGGCGGCGACTCCGGCTCGCTGGTCTACCGGCCCGACACCCGCCAGGCCGTCGGGCTGCTGTTCGCGGGCAGCGAGCGCGGCGGCGAGAACGGCACCGGGCTCACGTTCTGCAACCCCATCGGCCTTGTGCTCGACGCCCTCGGTGCCACACTGGTCGTGTGACCCCTGGTGACACCGACGGTGTGGACCCCTCTTCCCGGGGCGGGGCCGGTGCCGCGCGCGCCGCGAAGGCGCACGTCCGTCAGCTCGTGGGCGGCGACTCGCGCGTGAACGGCATCGGCCTGACCCGCCACCACCGCGAGTGGGCGGTGAAGGTGAACGTGCACGACGACGCGGACCGGCCCGAGCTGCCCGAGCGCGTCGACGGCGTGCCCGTGCTCGTGCGCGGGATCGGCCCGATCACCCCGCACGCCGGCTGAGCAGGCGCTCCAGCACCTGCGCCACGCCGTCGTCCCCGCACGCCGGCGCGACGTCGTCGGCGGCCGCCACCGCGGCCGGGTGCCCGTCGGAGACGGCGTAGGAGCGCCCCGCCCAGCGCAGCATCTCCAGGTCGTTGGGCATGTCCCCGAAGGCCACCACGCCCTCGGGTCCGCTGCCGCGGTCGCGCGCGACCTCCGCCAGGGTGCTCGCCTTGCTCACGCCCAGCGCCATCACCTCGATGAGGGAGTCCGCGGCGTTGGAGTGCGTGACGCCCACGAGGTCGCCCACCTCGCGCAGCGCCACCTCCAGCATCCGGTCGCTGCCCGCCCCCGGGCACTTGGCCAGCACCTTCACCACCGGCGGGGAGCCGGCGAGCAGCTCCTCCAGGTCGCCCACGGCGTGCTCCAGGCCCGTGTCGAAGGTCGTCGCGTAGGCCTCCTCGCGGCGGAAGCCGGTGACCGCCTCCAGCGCGAAGCCGATGCCCGGCAGCACCGGGCGCAGCCGCGCGGCCACCTCGCGCACCGCGTCGGGGTCCAGGGCGTGGCGGCGCACCACCTCGCCGCTGTCCAGGTCGAAGACGACGGCGCCGTTGGCGCACACCACCTGCCCGCCGAGCCCGGCCTCCTGCGCCAGCGGCGTCACCCAGCGCGGCGGGCGGCCCGTCACCGGCACCACGGGGATGCCCGCGGCCGCGCACGCGGCGAACGCGTCCAGGGTGCGGCGCGAGACCGGGCGCCCGTGCGGCACGACCGTGCCGTCGAGGTCGGTGGCGACCAGGCGCCAGGCCGGCGCGAAGGCCGCCTCGCCCGCGTTGTCGACGGTGGTGGCCTGCGCCTCGGTGCTCACGGGCCCATCGTGCCAGCAGCGGCGGGCACCGGGGCGGGCGCGGGTGTGCGGGGGCGAGACCGCTGGCCGGCCGCAAGCGCGCCGCAAGGCCCGGGCGCGAGGGTGCCCCCGCCGGACCCCGCCGGCACCGGACGAGGAGGCCCGTTGACCCGGACGCCCGCCGACCCCGCGCCCGGCCCCGCGCCCGGCCCCGAGGGTTCCCGCGCGCGCCACGTGCAGGTGCTGGTGGAGGACCCGGCCTGTGCGCGGCGCCTGCTGCGCGCCGCCGCGGAGGGCGACCTGGCCGCCGCGGCCGCCGCCGAGCGCCGCCGCGGCGCGCGGCTGGTGCTCACCGGCGGCGAGGGCGCCCTGGCGGACCTGCCCGGCGCGGCGGCCGGCGCCGGGCCCGGGGCCACGTGGAGCACCACCGAGTCCGGCCGCACCCGCATCGTGCAGCTCACCGACGTCGCCCCCGGCGACGGCGCGCTCACCTGACGGCGCAGCCCCCGGCGGGGACGGCGGGGGCGAACCCCAGCTCCGCGCCCAGGGCCCGCACCCGCTCCCCCACGGCCGCCGGGTCGGCCGTGCGCCCGGGCCCGGCCGCGCGGGCGTGCTCCTCCGGCGGCAGGGCCGCGGCCAGGGCGGCGGCGTGCTCGCGCAGGTCGGGGTCCATCACCGCCGGGGAGAAGCCGATCCGCCCGCCCCGCCAGGCCACCACGCCGGCCAGCTCGGCGGCCTCCACCGGGCGCCCGGCGCGGTGCAGGACGTGGCTGAGGGTCGCCAGCGCCACCAGCCACGAGGTGGTCTCCCCCACGGCGTAGGCCCGCTCCAGGCTGTCGGCGGCGGCCGCCCAGGCGCCGGGGACGTCGCCGAGGTCCAGCGCCGTCTTCGCCTGGACCCAGCGGGCGGACAGCCCCACCCAGGAGTAGCCGGTGGCGTCGGCCGCGGCCACGGAGGCCTCCAGGCGGCGCAGCGACGCGGCGTGGTCGCCGTCGCGCCGCTCCACCTCCCCCAGCACCATGAGCGTCTCGGCCAGCGTGGGCTCGTGGTCCACGGCCCGGCAGATCGCCAGCGCCGCGCCGGCGTGCTCGCGCGCCCGCGCGAGCTGCCCGGAGAACGCCTCGAAGTACGCCACGGTGGCCAGCGACTGCGCCCGCACCAGCGGGGAGGCGGAGCGGGCGGCGTGCTCCGCGGTGCGCCGCAGCGCCCGCAGCACGGCCGGCAGGTCACCGGCCAGGTAGCTCAGCAGCGCCGCGCCCGTCCAGGCGCGCGCCAGCGCGGCGTCGTCGACGTCGCCGCCGCGGCCCTCGTCCACCGCCGCCAGCGCCGGCAGCAGGTGGCCCAGGCCCTCGGTCACCAGCCCCTCGCGGTACCAGAACCAGAAGAAGCCGCCGGCCACGCGCACCACGGTGGCCGGGTCGCTCTCGTGCAGCGCGGCGCGGATGTTGGCGCTCTCCTCGCGCAACCGCTCCGTCTCCAGCGCCGCCAGCCGCCCGCGCAGGGCCGGCTCGACGTTCGCGGCGACGCCGGCCACCCACTCGGCGTGGCGGGCGGCCAGCTCCCGGCGGCGCGGCGCGGGCGTGCGCGAGAGGGCGAACAACCGCAGCGTCTCCAGCAGGTGGTAGCGCCGCGCGCC
Organism: Kineococcus gurbantunggutensis; assembly: GCF_050871925.1. NCBI lineage: Bacteria > Bacillati > Actinomycetota > Actinomycetes > Kineosporiales > Kineosporiaceae > Kineococcus > Kineococcus gurbantunggutensis. The sequence continues at coordinate 17,401 of NZ_JBJLSG010000010.1, read as the reverse complement.
GCCGGGGGCGGAGGCGGGGCCGGAGACGGTGACCAGGCTGCGGGTCACCAGGTCCGCCAGCACCGGCGCCACGTCGGGGCGGTCCAGCACCTCCCGGGCCGCCTGCAGGGTGAAGCCGCCGCGGAAGACGGCCAGGTCGCGGAAGACCTCCTGCTCGGCCGCCCCGAGGCGGTCGTAGGACCACTCCACGGCGGCCTGCATCGTGGCGTGCCGGGGACCGGCGCGCCGGCTGCCGCGCAGCAGGGCGAAGCGGTCGTCGAGCAGGGCCTCGACCTCCGCCAGCGGCAGCGCCCGCAGCTGGCCCGCCGCCAGCTCCACCGCCAGCGGCAGGTCGTCCAGCGCCGCGCACACGCGCGCCACCCGCTCCAGCTCGGCCGCGTCCGGCTCCCAGCCGGGCGAGACCGCCCGCGCGCGGTCCAGGAAGAGGCGGACGGCCTCGCCGCCGGTCCCGCCGGACAGCGCGGGCACCGCGTAGGTGTGCTCGCCGTCCACGAGCAGCGGCTCGCGGCTGGAGGCCAGCACCCGCAGGTCGGGGCAGGCGCCGAGCAGCTCGCTGACGAAGGGCGCCACGTCGTCCAGCAGGTGCTCGCAGTTGTCGAGCACGAGGACCGTCGGGCGCGCGCGCAGCACGGCGGCCAGCGCGCTCGTGCCGCCCACGGGCACCAGCCCCACGGCGGTGGTGACCGCCTCGGGCAGCAGGCGCCCCTCGGGGACGCCGGCGAGCTCCACGAACCACGGGCCGTCGCCGCCGAGCAGCCCGCGCGCCACCTCCAGCGACAGGCGCGTCTTGCCGACGCCGCCGGGCCCGACGAGGGTGACCAGCCGGTGCGCGGCGAGCATCGCGCCCACCTCGGCGACCTCCCGGCGCCGCCCCACGGTGGGCGACACCGGCGTGGGCACGTTGCTCGTGGCGCGCACCGCCGCCGACGGGGGCCGCCGCGGGGCGCCCTCGGCCGGGGCGAGCAGCGCCGGGTCCTGGGCCAGCACGGCGCGGTGCAGCGCGGCGGCCGCGGGGCCGGGGTCGGTGCCCAGCTCCTCGGCGAGCACCTCGCGCAGCCGGCGCAGGGCCGCCAGCGCGTCGGCCTGCCGGCCCTGCCGGTACAGGGCCAGCGCCAGCAGCTCCCAGCCGCGCTCGCGCAGCGGCTCCTCGGCGGTGAGCACCTGCGCGGCCGCGGCGGCGCGCACCGCCTCGCCCAGGGCGAGGTCGGCGGCCGCGCGGTCCTCGCGGGCGGCGGTGCGCAGCTGCTCCAGGCGCCGCGCCCCGGCGGCGGCGAAGGGCCGCGCGGCGACGTCGGCGTAGGCGGGCCCGCGCCACAGCCCCAGCGCCTCGTCGAGGGCGGCCGCGGCCCCGGCGGGGTCGACCTCCAGCAGCGCCCGGCCGCGGGCGGCGAGCTCCTCGAAGCGGGCGGCGTCCACGGCGCCCGGCGCCAGCCGCAGGGCGTAGCCGGGGCCGCGGCGCACCAGCACCCGCGGCTCCTCGCCGGGCGCGCGGGCCGGTTCCAGGACGCGGCGCAGGCGGGAGACGTGGGCCTGCAGGGAGCCGGTGGCGCTGGGCGGCGGGGCGCCGTCCCAGAGGTCCTCGGCGAGCGCGGCGTCGGTGACCACGGCGCCGTCGGCCAGCACCAGCCGCTGCACGAGCGCGCGCGGCACCGCACCGCCCACGGCGACGGGCCCGCCGGGCAGGAGGACCTCCAGCTCCCCCAGGACGCGGACCTGCAGCGCTTCGGGGCCGGTGGCGTGCACGTGGCCATCCCACGGCACCGCCGGGCCCGCTGTGAAGCGGTTTCTGCCCCCTCACCCCCCGAGGGGGGGCGCCGCGGGGGCGGCGGGGGTGGCCGTCTGCAGCGCGCGGCAGCACGCGCAGCACAGGCTGGTGCCGCCCAGCAGGACGGTGGCGGGGACGCGGACGTCGGCGCGCAGGTGCTCCGCGCACAGCAGGTGCGAGCTCACCCCGGCAGCGTGGCGCCCGCGCCGCGGGGTGCGCGGCGGTTCGGCGCGCGGGCCGCGTCAAGGTCGCGTCAGGGGCCGTCAGGGCCCCGTCAGGGCGCCTGCCGCGCGCGGGGGGCGCGGGCGCAGGGTCGGCAGCGGGCGGGACCCCGCCCGGCACCACCGAGACCCGAGGACACCCCGTGCACACCCCCTCGTCGCCCGCCCCCTCACCGCGCACCCCCTCGTCGCGGCCCGCCCCCCTGCTCGTGCCGGTGCGGCCCACCCCGGCCGGCTGCCGCCTGGCCGTCTTCGCCGACGCCCGCGGCCGGCGCACCGCCGTCGCCTTCACCTCGCGCGAGCTGATGCACCGGGTGCTCGGGGAGCAGCGGCCCCACGTGGAGCTCGCCGAGCGGGCCGTGCGGGCGCTGCTGGCCCCGCTGGGCGTGGACGCGCTCGTGGTCGACCCCGTGCTGTGCGCGCCGCTGCCCGCGCCGCTGGGAGGGAGCGCGCCCGCGGTGCCCGCCGCGGTGCCCGCGCCCGCGGTGACCACCGCGCCCGCGGCCGTGCCCGCGCCCCGGGTCGCGGCGTGACCGCCGTGGCCGAGCGCGCCGCCGCGCTGGCCGCCCCCTGGCCGGCCTCGGCCGCGCTGACCGCCGACGGCGACGTGCGCGTGGCCGGGGTGTCCCTGACGGAGGTCGCCCGGCGCTTCGGCACCCCCTGCCACGTGCTCGACGAGGGCGAGGTGCGCGCCCGCGCCCGCGCCTACCGCCGCGCCTTCGGGGGCCCGGACGCCCGGGGCCGGGTGGCGGTGCACTACGCGGCGAAGGCGTTCGCCTGCCGCGGGCTGCTGTCCTGGCTGAAGGACGAGGGCCTGGGGGTGGACGCCTGCTCCGCCGGGGAGCTGCGCTGCGCCCTGGACGCCGGCGTGCCCGCGCACCGGGTCCTGCTGCACGGCAACGCCAAGAGCGGGGAGGACCTGCGCGCCGCCGTCGAGGCCGGCGTGGGGCGCGTGGTGCTGGACAGCGCTGACGAGGCGCACCGGCTGGCGGCCCTGCTGCCGGCGGGCGCGCGCCAGCGGGTGCTGCTGCGCGTCGTGCCGCACGTGGAGGCCGGCGCCCACCCCGAGGTCCGCACCGGCACCGCCGACGCGCAGTTCGGCGTGGACGGGCCGGAGCTGACCGCGGCCGTGGCCGCCGTGCGGGAGCACCCGGCGCTGGAGCTGACCGGCCTGCACTGCCACCTGGGCTCGCAGGTCACCGAGGTGGAGCCGTACGCGCTCGCCGCGCGCCGCCTCGTGGCGCTGGCGGCGCGGGTGCGCAACAGCACCGGCGTGGTGGTGCGCGAGGTGGACCTCGGCGGCGGGCACGGCGTCGCCTCGCGCACCGGCGGGGCCGCCCTGGACGTGGCGCGGCTGGCGCGGGTGCTGCGCGGGGAGCTGGAGGCGGCCTGCGCGGCGGCGGGCCTGCCGGTGCCGCGCCTGCTCGTCGAGCCGGGCCGGGCCCTGGTCGCCCCCGCCGGGGCGGTGCTGTACCGGGTCGTCGGGGTCAAGACCACCGGCCGGCGCACCTTCGTCGCGGTCGACGGCGGCATGAGCGACAACCCGCGCCCGGCCCTGTACGGCGCGCTGGGCGAACCGCGCCTGCTGGGCCGGCCCGCGGGCGCGCCCGTGCGCGAGGTGGCGCTGGTGGGCCGGCACTGCGAGACCGGCGACGTGCTCGCCCCGGCCGTGGACCTGCCCGCCGACGTGCGCGCCGGGGACCTGGTCGCCGTGCCCGCCGCCGGCGCCTACCAGGCGTCGATGGCCTCGAACTACAACGCCGTGCCGCGCCCGCCGGTGGTCGCCCTGCGCGCCGGCACCGCGCGGCTGCTGGTGCGCCGCGAGACCGTCGAGGACCTGCGCCGGCGCGACGTGGGGGTGTGAGCGCGCTCAGGCGGGGGCGACCGCGGCGCGGCGGGCGCGCACGGCCACCAGCAGCGAGCACGCCGCGGTCAGCGTCGCGCCGACCATGACGGCCGCCATGGCCGTGGCGTCGCCGCCCAGCGCCCCCGCCAGGATGCCGACGGCGCCGCCGACGCCCGACTGCGCCGCCGTGACCAGGGCGGCGGCCGAGCCGGCGGTGCGGCCGTGCTCCTCCAGCGCGCACGTGACCGCGTTGGGCGAGACGAGGCCGCCCACGCCCAGCAGGAACCACAGCACCACCAGCAGGCCGGCGAACCCGCCGGCGCCGGTGAGCACCACCACCAGCAGCACCAGGGAGAGCGCCGCGGAGCAGGTGACGCCCACCCGCAGCAGCGTCAGCGGGGCGTGCCGGGACACCAGCGCCGCGTTGAGCTGCGTGCCGCCCACCAGGGCGACGCCGTTGACCGCGAACAGCAGCGCGAACTGCGTCGTGGACAGCCCGTGCACCTCCTGGAACACGAACGGCGAGACGGAGACGTAGCAGACGATCACCGCCATGGCCAGGCCCGGCAGCAGGGCGAAGCCCACGAAGCGGGGGTCGCGCAGCAGCCGCGCGTACGTGCCCAGGGCCTGCGCGAGGGTGGCGCGCACCCCCCGCCCACCGGGCGCGGGGCCGGCGGCGGGGGCGTCCGCGCGGGTCTCGGGCAGGCGCAGCCGCACCGCCAGCAGCACCCCGGCGCCGGCGAGGGCCAGCACCGCGAAGACCGCCCGCCACCCGGCCACGCCCGCCAGCGCCCCGCCCAGGGTGGGCGCGAACAGCGGCGCCACCCCGATGACGAGCACCAGGCGCGACATCAGCCGCGAGGCCGTGGACCCGGTGAACAGGTCGCGCACCACCGCCATGCCCGTCACCGCGCCGGCCGCCACGCCCAGCCCCTGCAGGAACCGCAGCGCCACCAGCACCGGCAGGGTGGGCGCCACCAGGCACAGCAGCGAGGCCACGACGAACAGCGCGCACCCGGCCACCACCGGCGGGCGGCGCCCGTAGCGGTCGCTCAGCGGGCCCACGACGAGCTGCCCCAGCGCCATCCCCACCAGCACGACGGTGATCGTGAGCTGGGCGCCGGCCGCGGAGGAGCCCAGGTCGCGCGCCACCTGCGGCAGCGAGGGCAGGTACAGGTCGGTGTTCACCGCGCCCAGCGCGGCCATCGACCCCAGCAGCAGCACCAGCCCGAACGTGCGGGGCGGGCGCGGACGCCCGGCCGGCGGCTGCGCCGGAGCCGCGCGCGGCGGTTCCGCCGGCGGCTCCGCCAGCGGTCGCGCCAGCGGCTCGGGGACCGCCGGGCCCGCGGCCGAGGGGGCGACGTCCGCGGCGGCGGCGTCGGCCACCGCGGTGGCGGGGTCGGGGACCTCGTCCGCGCGCGGGCGCGGGGCGCCGGGCGCACCGGTGCGCTGCGGCGGGCACGCCCCGGGCGGCGCGGAGCCGACGCCCCGGGCGCCCCGGGCGGCCCGCGCGGCCGCGGTGGAGGTGGTGGAGGGGTCGGGCGTCGGTGAGCTGCCGGGCACGGGCGGTCTCCAGGGCGAGGGGTCGGGCCTGTCGCGCGCCGGGGCTCGCGACGGCTCCACGCGGCCGGGACGCGGGTCCCCCGCGCCGGCCGTCGCCCCGACGTACGGGGGATGCCCCTGAACCGGTTCGGGGAAACGTGCGGCGGGCGCGGCGCGCGCGGCGCGCCGGGCTCAGAGCCAGTCCGGCCGCGGTCCCGTGCCCGTGCGGAAGCGCCCGGCCTGCTCCCACGGCTCGCGGCCGGTGACCGCGCGCAGCGCCCGCAGCTGGGCGCGGGTGGCGGCCAGCCGCAGCCGCTGGCGCGGGCCGCGCGCGCTGCGCCCCGGCGCCCCGGCCAGCGGCGCCACCACCGGCGAGAGCAGCAGGTCCGCCGCGCCCGACAGCCCGGCGTAGAAGGGCACCTCGGGGCGGCTCAGGCCCGGCGGGGCGAGCAGGAAGCGGCGCAGGTCCGCCGGCACCGGCTCCAGCACCGGCGCGAACCCGGCCAGGGCCTCGGCCAGCTCCGCCTCGCTGCCGGGCAGGTCGCCGGCGCCCAGGGCCCGGGCGGTGCGGGCCCAGTCGCGCACGTAGGCGTCCGCCCAGCGCGGCCCGAAGCGGGGCGCGAGGTCGGCGCCGAGCTCGCGGTGGGCGGCGAGGAAGGCGTCGGTGAAGGCCAGGTGCACCCAGCGCAGGAGCTGGGGGTCGCCGGCGGAGTAGGCGCGCCCGTCGGCGGTGGTGCCGCGCACCCGCCGGTGCATGCCGCGCACGCGCGCGCAGTCGCGCTCGGCCAGCTCCGCGGAGCCGAAGGTGCACACCGCCAGCCAGCGGGCGGTGCCCGCCAGCCGCGCCCAGGGGTCCTCGCGGTAGTTCGAGTGGCCCTGCACGCCCGCCAGCGCCAGCGGGTGCGCGGCCTGCCCGAGCAGGGCGACGAGGCCGCCGACGAGGGTGGTCAGCCCGCCGTGCACGGCCCACACCACCCCGGAGGGGTCGAACCAGCCCTCGCGGCCGCCGACGACGGCGATCTCGCGCACCCAGCCGGGCGCCCCGGTGGGGTCGCCGGCCACGCGGGCGCGGAAGGTGCCGCGCACGCGGCCCAGCGGCCCGGCGGGTGCAGCGGGTGCGGTGGTGCGGGGCGGGGCGGCGGTCCCGGGACGGTGCACCCGCCGAGCCTGGCCCGGCCCCCGCCGCCGCGCACCCCGGGCCGGCGCACCGACCGCGCACCCGGGCCCGCGCACCCGCCGCGCCCCGCTCGGCGCGGTCCGGCTGCCCGGACCGGTCCCGGTGGGGCATGCTGGTGGGGAACGTCGACCCGGACCCCGTCGGCCTTCCCCGCCGTCTCCAACCGGGCGGCCGGCGGGCGCACCTGCGACGTGCACCGAGGGACCACATGGGAAGCCGTCAGCACCTCGTCGTGACCAGCATCGTCGGCGAGGCGGAGTGGAGAGCCGACACCCTGCGGGCGCTGAGCACCGTGCAGGGCAAGCTGCGCCGGCGCGCCGAGCAGCAGGGCCTGTCGCTGTGCGGACGTCCCAGCGAGGCCGTGGAGGTCATCCTCGGCGACCTGCGCGTGCGGATCACCATCAGCGCCGAGGCCGAGCCCGTGGTCCACCCCGCGGTCGGGCCCCGGGTCGCGCCCACCGCCTGAGGGACGGGCGCCGGGGGCCCGGGCCGCCGGGGGCGCCGCCGCCCTCAGCGCCCGTGCTCGCCGGCGAGCTGCTCCTGCTCGGACAGGACCGCGGCGATGTCGGCCTGCACCGCGTCCAGCTCGCCGATGACGCGCCCGGTCTCCCCGATGCCCGCGGCCACGCTGCGGCTGCTGGACTGGATGTCGGCGATCTGCTCGCTGACGCGCTGGGTGGCCTCGGCGGTCTCGCGGGCCAGCTCCTTGACCTCGTCGGCGACCACGGCGAAGCCGAGACCGGCCTCCCCGGCGCGCGCGGCCTCGATGGTGGCGTTGAGCGCCAGCAGGTTCGTCTGACCGGCGATGCCGGAGATGATCTTGATGACGTCGCCGACGGAGGTCGTCACCTGCTCCAGGGCGCCGACCTCGGCGACCATCGCCTGCGCCTGCCCGCGCGCCTCCCCGGCCACGCGGTCGGAGTTCTGCGCGGCCCGGCGCAGGCGCGAGACGGTGTCCAGCAGGGCGCGCGCGGAGGAGGCGTCGCGCTCGGCGCGGTGCAGGATCTCCAGGCGCTGGGACAGCAGCTGGGCCACGTTGCGCAGCGCCGCGGCGCGCGAGGCGGACAGCTCGACGGACTCGGTGGTGAAGAAGTCCATCGTGCCGACGACCCGGCCCTCGCTGAGCAGCGGGAAGCACACGCCGGACTTCACGCCGGCGCGCTGGGCGGCGGGGGCGCGCACGCAGTCGGTGACCTCGGCCAGGTCCTGCACGAAGACCAGGTCGCGGGCCTTCCACGCCCGGCCCGACAGGCCCACGCCCTCGGCGAAGGAGGCGCGCAGGGTCACGTCGCGGAACTCCTGCCCGGCCGAGCCGGACTCCAGCTGGAACCTCAGGGCGCGGCTGTCCTCGTCCAGGCGCCAGAACGAGCCGTAGGCCCAGCCGAAGGCCTCGCGCACCGTCTCCAGCGCGGTGCGCAGGGCCGCGTCGGCGTCGCCCGCCTCGCCGACGCGGGCGATGACGGTGGTGACGGCCTCGCGGTCGCCGAGGGTCTCCTCCAGGGCGGCGGCGGTCAGCGCGTGCTGGACGGCGTGGGAGATCACGCGGCCGATGGCCTTCCACTTCTCGTCGCGGCCGCCGAAGAACGGCAGCGGCGCCGCCCCGTAGTACTCCTGCAGCGCCACGACGCGCCCGCCGACGACCACGGGCAGGATCGCGCCCTGCCCGGCGCCGGCGCGGCGGGCCACCACCCAGCGCTCGTAGGTGGGCACCGCCGCGGTGGAGGCCTCGTCGAGCACCGCCATCGTCTGGCCGGCGGCCCAGCGCAGCTGCTGGGCGTCCAGGGTGATCGCGGTGGTCCCGCCGGCGGCGAGCGCGTCGCGCAGCCGCCCGACCTCGGCGGCCAGCCGGAACGCCCCGCCGGCGGCGCCGGTGCCCGGCACCGGCAGCCACACCGCCCCGTAGGACAGGTCCAGCGCGGCGGTGAGGGCGCCGACGACGGCCCGGTGGGCGTCCAGCTCACCGCTGACGCCGGCGTCCAGGGCGGCCAGGACGGCCTCCAGGGCCTCCACGTCGCGCGGCATCGGCGCGGTGGCGGGCGCGGGGCGGGGGGTGCTGCGTCCGAACACGGGTGGGCCCGTCCTTCCGGCTTCCGGCCTCGGCGCGGCGAGGTCGCGTGGGGCCCGCTGCAGGACCCGCCACCGGCGGCCCGGCCTGCCCGGGGACGCTGCGGTGCACCGGGTCCATCGGCAGCGCGGCGCCGTCCCTGAACCCGCGGGGGCCCGGCTCAGGGGCTGGGCTCAGCGGGCCGGGCTCAGGGGGCCGGGCTCAGGAGGCCGCGCGGGCCTCGCGCTCGCCGCGCTCGAGCAGGTCCTCCAGGACGTCGGCCAGGCCGTCGTCGTCGACGCCGGCGGTGACCTCGTCGGCGACGGCGCGCACCTCCTCGGGCGCGTTGCCCATCGCCACGCCGCGCGCGGCCCACTGCAGCATCTCCACGTCGTTGCGCCCGTCGCCGACCGCGAGGGTCGCCGAGCGCGGCACGTCCAGGCGCACCCGCACGTCCTCCAGGGCGCTGGCCTTGGTCACCCCGTCCGGGGCCAGGTCCAGCCACGCGGTCCAGCCCACCGAGTACGCCACCCCGTGCAGGCCGACGGACTCCACCAGCGCGCTGAACTGCGCGGGGGTGTGCTCGGGGCTGCGCACCACCACGCGCATCACCGGCTCGTCGAACATCTCCTCGAAGGGCACGACCTCGACCTCGCCGGTCAGCTCCCCGTCCGGGAAGGGGGCGGTGACCTTGAACCCGCGGCCGAGGACCTCCACCGCGAACAGCCCCGTGGGGATGCCCTCGCGCAGGACGCCGGCGACCCCGGAGGCGTCGAAGGTGTGCAGCGCGACGACGCGGTAGCCCTCGGGGGCGGCGGGGTCCAGGCGCACGGTGACGGCGCCGTTGCTGCACACGCAGAACCCCTCGTGCAGGTCCAGCCGCTGCAGCACCGGCAGCACCCCGTGCAGGGAGCGGCCGGTGGCGACCACGACGTGCGCCCCGGAGGACGCCACGCGCTGCACCGCCCCGCGCACCCGGTCCGACATCGCCTCGTCGTGGTCGACGATCGTGCCGTCGACGTCGAGCGCGACCAGCGCGCCCCGCAGCCCCCCGTTCACGGGGCCGACCCTAGTTCCCGCCGGGCCGGACGGCTCGGCGGCGCGGCGCGCACCACCCGTGCGGCGGGCACCCGCGCCGGGCGCGGCGCGGCTGCCCGCGCCGGGCGCGGCGCCTCAGGCGGGGGTGAGGACGTCCAGCCCCAGGTACGGGCGCAGCGCCTGCGGCACGCGCACCGAGCCGTCGGGCTGCTGGTGGTTCTCCAGGATCGCCACGATCCAGCGGGTCGTGGCCAGGGTGCCGTTCAGGGTCGCCACCGGGCGGGTGCCGCCCTCGCCCTCCACGCGCTCGCGCACGCCCAGGCGGCGCGCCTGGAACGTCGTGCAGTTCGAGGTGGAGGTCAGCTCCCGGTAGGCGCCCTGGGAGGGCACCCACGCCTCGCAGTCGAACTTGCGGGCCGCGGAGCTGCCCAGGTCCCCGGCGGCGGTGTCGATGACCCGGTAGGGCACCTCGACCGCGGCGAGCATCGCGCGCTCCAGCTCCAGCAGGCGGCGGTGCTCGGCGGCGGCGTCCTCGGGGCGGCAGAAGGAGAACATCTCCACCTTGTGGAACTGGTGCACCCGCACGATGCCGCGGGTGTCCTTGCCGTAGGAGCCGGCCTCGCGCCGGTAGCAGGCCGACCAGCCCGCGTAGCGCTTCGGGCCCGCCGACAGGTCGAGGATCTCGTCGGCGTGGTAGCCGGCCAGCGCCACCTCGGAGGTGCCGGTGAGGTAGAGGTCGTCCTCCTCCAGCCGGTACACCTCCGACGCGTGCGCGCCGAGGAAACCGGTGCCGGCCATGACCTCCGGCTTCACCAGCGTCGGGGTGATCATCGGGGTGAAGCCGGCCTCGACGGCGCGGGCGACGGCGAGGTTCAGCAGCGCCAGCTCCAGCCGGGCGCCGACGCCGGTGAGGAAGTAGAACCGCGAGCCGGACACCTTCGCGCCGCGCTCGGTGTCGATCGCGCCGAGCAGCTCGCCGATCTCCAGGTGGTCGCGCCAGGCCTCCAGGCCCTCGGGCAGCTCCGGCCTGGCGCCGACCTCCTCCAGCACGACGTAGTCGTCCTCCCCGCCCGGCGGCACGCCGTCCTCGACGACGTTGGGGATGGAGCGCAGCACCTCGTCGAACTCCGCGGCGGCGGCGTCGGCCTCGGCCTGGGCGGCCTTGACCCGCTCGGAGAGCTCCTTCACGCCCGCCAGCAGCGCCTGCTTCTCCTCGCCCTTCGCCTTCGCGACGTCCTTGCCGCGGGACTTCTGCTCGGCGCGCAGCCGCTCGAACTCGGCGATGGCGCCGCGCCGGCGCACGTCGGCGGCGAGCGCGCGGTCGACGGCGGACTCGTCCTCGCCGCGGGCCCGCTGGCTGGCCTTGACGGTGTCCGGCTCGTCCCTCAGCAGTCGCAGGTCGATCACCCGGTGAACCCTAACGGAGCGGCCGCGGCGCGGGCCCCGGCGCGGCGGCGGGCCCGCGGGCGCGCGGGCCCCGGTAGCGTGCCCGGGTGGCGGCGGGCGACCTGTGGGACGCGGGCGCGCTCGCCGTGGTGCTGGCGGTCCTGCTCGTGGTGACCGGCGCGCTGCTGGTGCGCGAGCGCGGCACCGCCCGCCGGCTGCGCGCCCTGGTGGAGGCCACCGCCCCGCCGCCGTCGCCGGTGCCGGCGCGGGTCGAGCGGCCCGCGCGCCCGCGGGCCGGGATCGTGGTGAACCCCTCGAAGTTCGCGCACCTGGACGAGCACGCGGTGCGCCGCCGGCAGGCGTACACCGCGGCGGTCTTCCGCTCCCACGGCTGGGAGGACCCGCTGTGGCTGGAGACCACCCCGGCCGAGCGCGGCGCCGAGCAGGCCCGCGAGGCGCTGGCGGCGGGGGTGGACATCGTGCTGGCCGTCGGCGGCGACGGCACGGTGCGCGCGGTCGCGGAGGCCATGACGGGCACCGGGGTGCCGATGGGCCTGCTGCCGGCCGGCACCGGCAACCTGCTGGCGCGCAACCTGGACGTGCCGCACGCGGACCTGGCCGCCGCGCTGGACCTGGTGTTCTCCGCCCCCGACACGGCCGTGGACGTGGGCTGGCTGACGGTGGACCGCACCGGCTCGGACGCCGACCCCGAGCAGCACCTGTTCCTCGTCATGGCCGGGCTGGGCTTCGACGCGGCGGTGATGGCCGGCGTGGAGGACCGCCTCAAGCGGCACCTGGGCTACGGCGCGTACGTGGTCTCCGGGGCGCGGGCGCTGTGGGGGCCGCAGGCGCGGGTGCGGGTGGGCGTGGACGGCGGCGGGCTCCAGCCGGTGCGCACGCGGGCCGTGATCGTGGGCAACTGCGGGCGGCTGACGCGCAACCTGGTGCTCATGCCGGACGCGCGCGTGGACGACGGCCTGCTGGACGCGGTGGTGCTCTCCCCGCGCGGCGGCATCGCCTGGGGCGAGGTGGTCTGGGCGATCCTCACCCGCGACCGGCGCGGGCAGCGGCGGGTGCAGCGGCTGCGCGGGCGCACCTTCGAGGTGCGCTGCGCCGAGCCGCAGGAGGTGGAGCTGGACGGCGACCCCGTCGGCACCGCCCTGCGCATCGGCGTGGCGGTGGAGCCGGGCGTGCTGCTGGTGCGCTGCCCGCCGCAGCACGCCTGAGCGGGCGCGCCGGGCCCCGCCCGGGCGGGCGGGTCAGGCGCCGCCGGCGCGCAGGTGCTCCAGCCAGCGCTGGGCGTCGGCGAAGTCGGCGTCGCTGGGCCCGTGCCCCAGGACGGTGGCGCCGCCGTCGGCGCGCGGGTAGCTGCCGACGAAGCGCACCCGCTCGGAGACCCGGTGCAGGCCCATGAGGGCCTCGCCGACGCGGGCGTCGGCGAGGTGGCCGTCGCAGTCGATGGAGAAGCAGTACCGGCCCAGGGCGTCGCCGGCGGGGCGGGACTCGATGCGGGTGAGGTTGATGCCGCGGGTGACGAACTGCTCCAGGGCCTCCACGAGGGCGCCGGGGCGCTCCTCGCGCAGGAAGACGACCAGGGAGGTCTTGTCGGCGCCGGTGCGCGCGGGCAGGGTGCCCGGGCGCGAGAGCAGCACGAAGCGGGTCTGGGCGCCGGAGCGGTCCTCGATGCGCTCGGCCAGGACGTCCAGGCCGAAGCGCTCGGCGGCGAAGGGCGCGCACACGGCGGCCTCGAAGCCGGCGGCGGGCCCGCCGTCGCGCTGGGCGGCCAGGGCCTCGGCGGCGGCGGCGGTGGAGGTGGCCGGCACGTAGGAGACGCCGGGCAGGCGCTGGTGCAGCCCGTGGCGCACCTGCGCCCAGGCGTGGGAGTGGGTGCTCACGCGCCGCACGTCGGCCAGCGCGGTGCCGGGCGCGGCGGCCAGGACGAAGGAGACGGGCAGGACGACCTCGGCGACCACGACGAGGGGGTCGCCGCTGGCGAGGCCGTCGAGGGTGGCGGGCACCCCGCCCTCGACGGAGTTCTCGATGGGCACGCAGCCGACGTCGGCGGCGCCGCTGCGCACGGCCTCGATGGTGGCGTCGACGCTGGCCATCGCCTCGGCCGGGGCGTCGGGCACCACGGTGCGCAGCGCCGCCTCCGAGAAGGTGCCGACGGGGCCGAAGTACGCGTAGCGGGGCACGAGGCGGAACGCTATCCCGCGCCGGCCGCTGCACCGGCCGGGGCGCGGGGCCCGGGAGGGGACCGGACCGCGCGCCCCGGTCGGCGCAGCGGGCTCAGCTGGCGCGGCGCAGGCGGCGGCGGTCCTGCCGGGCGCTCCAGATCTCCTCGCGCTGGTCCTCGGTGAGCCCGCCCCACACCCCGTAGACCTCGCGGTGGGACAGGACGTGCTCGCGGCACTGGCGCAGCACGGGGCACTCGGCGCACACGGCCAGCGCCGCGGCGTCGCGGTGCTGGCGGGCGGCGCCGCGCTCGAGCTCGGGGTGGAAGAAGAGCTCCGGGTCGGCGTCGCGGCACGAGCCGCGCAGCTGCCACTCCCACGCGTCGACGGTCGGGCGCAGCGCGTGCGTCGTCTGGTTCACGGTTCCCCCTGGCGTGGACGGATCGGTCTTGCTGACCGCTCTTGCCCAGGGTCACCGCAGGCTAAACACAGAGCTACTAATCGATCACGGACGGTGAGACCTTCCCGGGCGTGACGGTCTCCCCGCGGGCCGGTCGCGGAACCCCCACCAGGCGCACCAGCGCCACCAGCGAGGCCAGCGCCCACCACAGGTCCCCGCTCTGCACCGCGCGCGCCAGCGGCACCGGCACGTCGCGCCCGGCGAGCAGGTTCGCCCCCCACCACGGCCAGGCCACGCACAGCAGCGCGAAGCCCACCAGCGCCGCCACCGCGCGCCGGCGCTCGCGGCCGTCGCCGACCAGCGCGCCCAGCACCACCACGCCCCACGCGAAGTGGTGCAGCCACGACACCGGCGAGACCAGCAGCGCCACCACGCCGCACGCGGCGACCTCGCCCACCAGCGCCCCGCGCCGGTGCATGCGGCGCGCCACCGCGAAGCCCGCCACCGCCGCCGCGCCGGCGGCCACCAGCCACAGCAGCGAGGTCAGCTCCTGCGACAGGTACAGGCGCAGCAGGAAGCCGCGGATCGACTGGTTCGACGAGCCCGCGTTCGGGCCCAGGCGGTCGGGGTCCAGCAGCGCCGAGGTCCAGAACTCCAGCGAGGCCTCTGGGGCCACCAGGAACGTCGCCACCGTCACGCCCGCCGCCGAGAGCACCGCGTTGCGCAGCTCGCGCCACTGCCGGGTGATCGCGAAGTGGACGAGGAACACCCCCGGGGTGAGCTTCACCGCCACCGCGACGCCCACCAGCGCCCCGCGCGGCCAGCGCACCCGCACCCGCCCCAGGCGCACCCCGTCGGCGCCGCGCACCACGTCCAGCAGGCACAGCGCCACCAGCACGAGGTTGACCTGCCCGAAGCGCACGTTCTCGCCCACCGGGGAGATCCACACGCACGCCGCGGCCACCGCGCCCTGGGCCAGCGGCGCCCAGCGCCCGGCGCGCCGCAGCAGCGGGCCGAACGCCAGGCCCACCACCGCCCACAGCAGCGCCAGCAGCACCCCCGTCCACAGCCAGCCCGCCGCGGTCCACGGCACCAGCGCCAGCGGCACCGACAGCAGCGCCGAGAACGTCGGGTAGGTGAAGGGCAGCAGCTGCGGCGCCTCGGTGAGCGCGTCGTACACCGGCCGACCCAGCAGCAGGCTGCGCCCGGCCTCCCGGTACACCTCCAGGTCCACCTGCCACTGGTCGTCCGGGTACGCCACCAGGTAGCGGTGCACCACCGGCACCGCCGCCGCCAGCAGCACCAGCACCCCCAGCGGCAGGACCCACGGCGAGCGCCCGGCCCGCTGCCGGGCCCGCTGCCCGGCCCCCGCCGGGTCCACCGGGCCCCCCGGGCCCACCGCCTGCGACTTCCCCTGCACGACCACGCGCCGATCCTCCCCCAGTCCTGCACGTGCCCGGGCACGTGCGCGCGCGGCGGGGCCCGCCCGCGTCCCTAGCCTGGACGGGTGCTGCCCAGCTCCACGCCCGCCCGTCCCCCCGCGCGCCCCGGCGCCCCGGCCCGCGCGGCGCTGAGCGCGCTGACCGCCCTGGCCGCGCTGGCGGTGCTGCTGGGGCTGGCCGCGCCCGCCCGGGCGGCCGCACCGGCCCCCTCGGCGGGCGGCGCCCCGCTGGTGCTCGTCGGCTTCAGCGGCGTGCGCTGGCAGGACGTCTCCACCGGCGCCACCCCCGCGCTGGCCTCGATGGTGGACGGCGCGATCGGCACGGTCGCCGTGCGCAGCGTGTTCACCGCGGCGTGCCCGGGCGACGGCTGGCTGGCGCTGTCCGCCGGCCGGCGCGCCACCGACTCCGCGGGCACCTCCGCCGAGCACGTGCGCGCCGCCTGCGCGCCCGTCGCCGACGTCGTCGACGGCGCGCAGCCGGGGTGGGCGGAGTACCGGCGGATCGCCGCCGCCGGCACCTTCGGCGCGCGCCCCGGGCTGCTGGGCGACGCCCTGGCCGCCGCCGGCACCCGCACCCTGGCGGTCGGGCCCGGCGCCGGGGTGGCGCTGGCGCGCTCCGACGGGCGCGTGGACGGCTACGTGCCCGGCGCGCCGGCGGCCGACCCGCGGGCGGTGGGCGGGTACGTGCAGGACGCGCTGGAGTCCGGCGCGCGGGTCGTCGTCGTCGACGCCGGGCGGGTGCGCGACCCCGAGGACCTGCCCGCGGACGAGGAGCCGCCGGCGGCCGCGGTCGCCGAGCAGGTCGCCGCCGTGGACGCGGTGGTGGCCGCGGTGCAGCAGGCGGTGGCCGCCAGCACCGGCACCGGCGCCACCACGCTGATCGCCGCCTCGATCGCCGACGCCGGGCGCACCGCGCACCTGCAGTTCGCCGCCGCCACCGGCCCGCAGCCCGGCGGCGGCGCCTACGACGGGCTGCTGGGCAGCCGCTCCACCCGCCAGACGGGCATCGTGCAGACCACCGACCTGACCCCCACCGTCCTGGCGCTGGCGCTGGGCGGCGACCACGGCACCCGCGGGCTGGTCGGCGCGCCCGTCACCAGCACCGACGCCGGGGCGAGCGCGGCGCAGCGCGAGGAGAAGGTGCGCGACCTGGACGCGGCCGCGCAGGCCGTGCAGCCGCTGGTGGCGCCGTTCTTCTCCACCTGGGCCGCCAGCCAGCTCGTGCTGTACGCGGTGGCGACGCTGGCGCTGCGCAGGGCGTGGGGCGGGGCGCGCGGGCGCCGGCGGGTGCTGTCCTGGCTGCGGGCCCTGGCCGTGGTCTACGGGGCGGTGCCCGCCTCGACGTTCCTGGCCAACACGCTGCCGTGGTGGCGCGCGGGGGACTCCACCGGCACGCACCTGCTGGCCGTGACCGGGGCGGTGGCCCTGTACGTGGCGGCGGTGACCGCCCTGGCGCTGCTGGGCCCCTGGCGCCGGCACCCGCTGGGCCCGCTGGGCGTGGTGGGCGCGGTCACCGCGGCGGTGCTCGCGGTGGACGCCGCGACCGGCTCGCGGCTGATCACCTCCAGCCTCAACGGCCTGCAGCCGGTGGTCGCCGGGCGCTTCTACGGCCTGGGCAACCAGCAGTTCGCGCTGTTCGCCACCGGCGCGCTGCTGCTGACGGTGGCGGTGGCCGACCCGCTGCTGCGCGCCGGGCGCCGGCGCGCGGCGGTGGCGGTGGTCGCGGTGCTGGGCGTGGTGGCCGTGTACGTGGACGGCGTGCTGGGCAGCGACTTCGGCGGCCCGCCGGCGATCATCCCCGCCTTCGGGCTGCTGGCGCTGTTCGTGGCCGGGGTGCGGGTGACGTGGCGGCGGGTGCTGCTCATCGGCGCGGGCACGGTGCTGGTGCTGGCGGCGATCTCGGTGGCGGACTGGCTGCGCCCGGTGGACGACCAGACGCACCTGGGGCGGTTCGTGCAGACGCTGGTGGACGGCGGCGCCTGGCAGGTGGTGGAGCGCAAGGCGGCGCAGAACCTGCGCATCCTCGTGGGCAACTGGATCCTCAGCCTGGTGCTGGCGCTGGCGGCGGTGTTCATCGCGTTCGTGCTGGTGCGCCCGCGCGTGCTGGGGGTGGCGGTGCTGGAGCGCGCCTACGACCGGCACCCGGCGCTGAAGCCGGGCTGCACGGCGCTGCTGGTGCTGCTGGCGGTGGGCTTCGCGGTCAACGACTCCGGCGCGGCGGTGCCGGCGGTGGGCGCGATGCTGGCGGTGCCGCTGCTCATCGCCACCTGCACCCGCACCCTGGAGGACCTCGGCTCCCCCGGCTCCCCCGGCTCCCCCGGCTCCCCCGCCGCGGCCGCGCCGGACCCGCACCCCCCGGCCCCCGCC
>NZ_JBJLSG010000009.1:0-66861 GCF_050871925.1 Kineococcus gurbantunggutensis | reverse complement strand
CCGCGCGGCGGGCCGGGCGCTCAGCCGTGCCGGCGCCGGCGCAGCCTGAGCGAGACGACGACGAGGTCGGCCAGGGCGACCGCGGCGAGCAGGACCAGCACGACCCCCGGGCCGCGCGCGCCGCCGGGCGGCTCGGCCGCGGTCAGCCACAGGGTGCCCAGGACGCCGCACACCACGAGGCCGAAGACGGCCAGCACCAGCCGCAGGGTCAGCGGGGAGCGGGCGGTGCGCGGCTCGTCGCCGGTGCGGCCGCGGGGCTGCTCCGGCGGGACGCGCGGATCCGCCGGTCCGGAGGGGCGGTGCGGGTCGGCTGCGCTCATGCCCGTGCCGTACCCGCCGCGGCGGCGGGCATGCGCGCGGGCCGCTGGGGCGCACCCGGGCGGCGCCCCAGCGGCGCCTGAGTGGCGCGCCGCGCCCGGGCGGCCGAGGATCGGTGGCCAGCCGTGTCCGAGGACCACCGGTGCCGCGCCGCAGCGGCACCGCACGTGAGGGGAGCACCCCGTGAGCAGCACGCCGCCCACCGCCCGACCCGCGGCCCGCCGCCGCACCGCGCTGGCGGGCGTCCTGCTCCTGCCGCTGGCGGTGGCCGGCTGCACCGGCACCGCGCAGCAGGAGGGCACGGCCGCCACGAGCAGCAGCGCACCGGCCGCCAGCGCGCCCGCCGCGCAGGGCACCGGGGCCGTCACCGGCGGCGCGGCCACCCTGGAGGAGTCCTACCAGCAGGTGATCCGCCGGGTGCTGCCCTCGGTGGTGCAGATCAACACCGGCACCGGCCTGGGCAGCGGGGTCGTCCTGGACACCGACGGCAACATCGTCACCAACGCCCACGTCGTGGGCGACGCGCGGACCTTCGAGGTGCAGTTCGCGAACTCCCCCACGGCCTACCCGGCGACCCTGGTGGGCAGCTACCCGCAGAACGACCTGGCCGTGGTGCGCGTGGAGGGCGCGCCCGACCTGGTGCCGGCGACGCTGGGCGACTCCGACGCGGTGGAGGTGGGCACGCTGGTGCTCGCCATGGGCAACCCGCTGGGCCTGTCCAGCAGCGTCACCAACGGCATCGTCTCGGCCACCGGCCGCACCGTCACCGAGCCCCCCAGCGAGGCCGCCCCCGCCGGTGCGACGCTGCCGGGGACGATCCAGACCTCCGCGGCGATCAACCCGGGCAACAGCGGCGGCGCGCTGGTGAACCTGGCCGGGGAGGTCATCGGGATCCCGACGCTGGCGGCCACCAACGGCCAGCAGGGCGGCGCGGCCCCCGGCATCGGGTTCGCGATCCCCTCGAACACCGCCCGCGACATCGCCCTGCAGCTCGTGCGCGACGGCCGCGTGACCGACACCGGCCGCGCCGCGCTGGGCGTGACCATCACCACCATCGCGGACTCCTCCGGGCAGCCGGCCGGCGTCGGGGTGGTCTCCGTGGAGCAGGGCGGCGCCGCCGAGCGGGCGGGGGTGCGCGCCGGTGACGTGATCACCTCGGTCGCCGACCAGGAGGTGCGCAGCGCCTCCGAGCTGGCCACGGTGCTGGCCGGCCTGGACGTGGGGCAGACGGTCCCGGTGGAGGTGACGCGCGACGGCGAGGAGCGCTCGTTCGACGTGGAGCTCGGTGAGCTGCCCGCCAGCTGAGACCGGCCCGTCAGGAACCTGACGCGGTGAACGCGTTCACCGCGCCGCGCACGGGGTAAGCCGCAGACGTCGGAGCACCACGACGCGCGAAGGAGCGGGGACCGCCATGACGATCGGGACGCAGCACGGGGACGGCACGACGGGTGGGGGTGCGGCACCGGGGGCGCACGGCGTGCCCCGCCGCGGCGTGGTGGCGGCGGTGGCCGGGGCGGGGGCGGCCGCCCTCGGCGCCGCCGGCGCCGCACCGGCCGCCGCGGCGGGCGGGCAGGACCGCCGCGGCTGGTGGGCACGCACCGCGCCGGTCGGGTTCGTCCTCTCGCACGAGCAGTTCCGCACCCAGGACCTGGTGCGGTGGGGGGCGCAGGCCGAGCGCGCGGGTTTCGGGCAGCTGTGGACCAGCGACCACATCCAGCCCTGGCAGGACAACCAGCAGCACTCCATGCACCCGTGGATCACCCAGGGGCTGCTGAGCCAGGCGACCCGGAGGGCCACGTTCGGCACCGGCGTCACCTGCCCCACCTACCGCCACCACCCCAGCGAGGTCGCGCAGGCGTGGGCCTCGCTCGGGATCCTGGCACCGGGCCGGGTGTTCCTCGGGGTCGGCACCGGCGAGGCGCTCAACGAGCAGGCGTCCACCGGGCAGTTCGGTCCCTACGAGGAGCGGGCGGCGCGGCTGGTGGAGGCGGTGCAGCTCATCCGGCAGCTGTGGACCGGTGAGCGCACCAGCTGGGACGGCACCTACTACCGGACCGTGGAGTTCAAGCTCTACGACCTGCCCGAGACCCCGGTCCCGATCTACATGGCCGCCAGCGGTCCGCAGAGCGCCTACAACGCCGGCCGCTACGGCGACGGCTGGATCGGCGCGTCCGCGGACTTCTCGGACCCCGAACTGGTGGCGGAGTTCGAGCGCGGCGCCAGGGACGCGGGCAAGGACCCGGCCGCGATGCCGAAGCTCGGGGAGCTGTTCGTCAACGTCACCGAGCAGGACCTGGAGTACGCCGCCACCCTGTGGCACTTCACCGTCGACCCGTGGGACCCCTCGCTGCTCTACGAGCCGAACCCGGTGGAGATCCAGCGCAAGGCCGAGCAGATGTGGCCGCTGGAGCAGGTGTACGCGCAGTGGCCCAAGGGCGGCCCGGAGAACCACGTCGCCGCCGTGCAGGAGCTGCTCGACGCCGGCGTGACGCCGTTCGTCCACTCCGGCCAGCCCGACCAGTCCGCCGTGATCGACTTCTACGGCCGGTACGTGCTGCCGAACCTGCGGTACTGAGCGGCACCTGCGAGCCTTCGGGGGTGCCCTCCCGCTCCCCCGCCCGCTCCTCCGCCCGCCGCGCCCTCCTCCCGGCGGTCCTCGGTGCCGCGCTGACCGCGTCGTGCACCGGGGGACCGCCGGACGGCGGCTGGGGCGGGTGGCGCGGCGGGGCGGGCGCCCCGGAGCCGTCGGCCACGGCCGCGCCGGCCACGCCGGACAGCGCCGACGGCAGCACCGGGCCGCCCGACGAGGGCTGGTTCGAACCAGGCACGAGGTGGGTCGGCGACTTCGGCGACCCGGAGGTCGTCCTCGTCGACGGCACCTACCACGCCTACGCCTCCCCCGTGGGCGGGCGCTACCTGCCGGTGCTCACGAGCACCGACCTGGTGAACTGGACGGTGCGCCCGCGCTACAGCGACGACGGCCCGCCGGGGTCGTGGGGGTACGACGTCGCCGACGACGAGGCGATCCCGGTGGAGGTCCGGCGCGCCGGCCTGGACGACTGGGCCGCCTACGACACCAACGACGCCCTGGTCCGCGCCGCGAGCTGGGGCCTGCCGCACCCGCAGGGCCCCTGGATGGACCGCGACTACTGGGCCCCGGGCGTCTTCGCCGTCGACGGCACCTGGTTCGCGTACTCCCCGGTGCGGGTGTCCCCGGACCGGTTCTGCCTCACGGTGGCCACCGCCACCTCGCCGCTGGGCCCGTTCCGCGACGTCAGCGGCGACGCTCCGGTGCAGTGCCAGCCGCTCGAGCGCGACCCGGCCGGCTCCATCGACCCCGACCCGTACACCGACCCGGCCACCGGGCGGCACTTCCTGCTGTGGAAGGCCGCGGGCAGGCTCGACGTGCGGGAGTCCTCGATCCAGGCGGTGGAGGTCGGCGCCGACGGCCTGCCGCTGCCGGGGGCGGAACCGGTCACGCTGCTGGAGACGAACCGGGACGCCAGGTGGGAGGGGAACACGATCGAGAACCCCTCGATGGTGACGTTCGAGGGCACGACGTACCTGTTCTACTCCGCGAACTACTCCGGGGTGCTCGACGACAGCGGCCGCAGCAACTACGCCAGCGGGTACGCGGTCTGCCCGGCCGGGCCCACCGCCCCGTGCACCCGCCCCGAGCCGCGGGCGCCGCTGCTGGCCAGCCGCGACAGCATCCAGGGCCCGGGCGGCTCCAACGGCTTCGTCGGCACCGACGGGGTGCTGCGCGTGGCCTACTCCGCGTTCTGGCTGGGCGAGGACCGCGGCGGGGAGTTCCCCCACCCGCGCCGCCTGGGCATCGCCACGCTGCAGCGCAACCCCGACGGCACCCTCGACGTCGTCGACGGCCCGGTGCCCGAGGAGCACGCCGTGGACGGCGCCATCGGCGAGGCGTGGCGCGCCACCGGCGGCGCCGACGGGCCGCTGGGCCCGCCGACGTCCGACGAGGTGCGCACCCCGCGCGGCGACGGGGCGTACACCCACTTCCTGGGCGGGTCGATCTACTGGTCGCCGGCCACCGGGGCGCACGCGGTGCAGGGCTCGATCCAGTACGCGTGGGGCGACACCGGCTGGGAGAGGGGCCCGCTGGGCTTCCCCGTCAGCGACGAGTACGCCGTCCCCGAGGGGCGGCGCAGCGACTTCCAGGGCGGTTCCCTGGTGTTCGAGGCGCTGACCGGGACCGTCGTGCGCCGCTGAGGGCCTTCAGGCGCCGGCACCCGGCCGCGCCGCCCGCACGTCCTCGCGGACGCTGGCGATCGTCTCCTCCGGCAGCAGCGAGCCGATGCGCTTGAGCTCGGCGACCCCGGCGGCGCCCAGCGCCGCGGCGCCGCCGCCGTACAGGACGGTGGCCAGGAACGCCGCGCTCGGCGCGGGCAGCACCTTGCCGAGGGTGCGCACCGCGAAGGCGGCGGAGGTCCCCGCGGCCAGCGCGCCGAGGACGGCGGCCCCCCCGAGCAGGGCCGCGCCCCTGGAGGCCTCCTTCGCCTTGGCGAGCATCTCCTGCTGCCCGCGGCGGACCTCGGCGCGCACGAGCTGCGCGGTGTCCGAGGTGAGCTCGTCGACGAGCTGGCCGGCGGTGCGGGGCTGTTCCGTCATCGTGGTCCTCCTGCGTGGTGGGTGCCTGCGCGCCGACCGTACGCGCGGTGCGGCCACCGCGCCGTTCGGCCCGCTGGTTGCGCGCATGACCTCCTGCGCGCGGGGTAGGAGGAGGTCGTGCCCGAGCGGCGGACGGTCCCCGGCCGACCCGCCCCACCACCACCCCACCACCACCGTCGCACCACCGTTCCCACCGCAAGCGATCCCCACAGGAGGAGAACCGTGAAGGCTGTCGTCTACCAGGGCCCGAAGAACGTCACCGTCCAGGAGGTGCCCGACGCGCGCGTGGAGAACCCCACGGACGCGGTCGTGCGCATCACCACGACGAACATCTGCGGGTCGGACCTGCACATGTACGAGGGGCGCACCGGCGTCGAGGAGGGCAAGGTCCTCGGCCACGAGAACATGGGGATCGTCGAGGCCGTCGGCGCGGGCGTCAGCCGCGTGAAGGTCGGCGACCGCGTGTCGGTGCCCTTCAACATCGCCTGCGGCTCCTGCCGCAACTGCGTGCACGGCTGGACGTCGTTCTGCCTGACCATGAACCCCACCGAGGGCATGGACGGCGCCGCCTACGGCTACGCGAACATGGGTCCCTACGACGGCGGCCAGGCGGAGTTCCTGCGCGTGCCGCACGCGGACTTCAACCTGCTCGAGCTGCCGCAGGGCACCGAGCACGAGAACGACTTCACCATGCTCTCGGACATCTTCCCCACCGGCTGGCACGGGGTGGAGCTGTCCGGGATGGTGCCCGGCGACGACGTCGCGGTGTTCGGCGCCGGGCCCGTGGGCCTCATGGCCGCGCACAGCGCCCTGCTCAAGGGGGCCTCGCGGGTGTTCGTCGTCGACAAGGAGAAGGACCGCCTCGCGCTGGCCGAGAGCATCGGGGCCGTCGCCGTGGACTTCTCCGCCTCCGACCCCGTCGAGCAGATCACCGAGGCCACGAAGGGCCGCGGCGTGGACCGCGGCGTGGAGGCCGTCGGCTACCAGGCGCACGACCCCTCCGGCGAGGAGCACCCCGAGCTCGTCCTGGACAACCTCGTGAAGGTCGTGCGCGCCACCGGCGGCATCGGCGTCGTGGGCGTCTACATGCCCCAGGACCCGGGCGCGGCCGACGAGGGCGCCAAGCAGGGCCGGATCGGCTGGGACTACGGCACCTTCTTCACCAAGGGCCAGTCCATGGGCACCGGCCAGGCGCCCGTCATGCGCTACAACCGCCAGCTGCGCGACCTCATCGTCGCCGGCCGCGCCACCCCGGGGTTCATCGTCTCGCACGAGCTCGGGCTGGACCGCGCCCCCGAGGGGTACGCGAAGTTCGACGCCCGCGAGGACGGCTGGACCAAGGTGCTGCTGCACCCCGGTCAGTCGTCCTGACGCGGGTCCCCCACCGCACCACCGGTCCGCGGCGGCCCCCGGCGGCCGCCGCGGACCGGCGCACCCCGCAGCGCGTCGGTCTGCGCCCGGCCGTCCCAGCTCCTAGGCTCCCCGTGGTCCCGGCGCCCGCCGGGACGAGGGGAACGTCGAAGGGACGGCGGACGTGCTGGGACTGCCCGACGGGGTCACGGCCCTGTTGTTCGACCTGGACGGGGTGCTGACGAACACGGCCGCGGTGCACAACGCCGCGTGGACGTCGATGTTCGACACCTACCTGCGCGAGCGCGCGCAGCGGACCGGGGAGGCCTTCGTCCCGTTCGACCCCGACGCCGACTACCGCGGGTACGTCGACGGCAAGCCCCGCGCGGACGGGGTGCGCGACTTCCTGGCCAGCCGCGGCATCACCCTTCCGGAGGGCTCGCCCGACGACCCCGCCGGCGCCGAGACGGTCAGCGGCCTGGGCAACGCCAAGAACGCCGACCTGCTGCACCGGCTGGCCACCGACGGGGTGGAGGTGTACGAGGGTTCGCGGCGCTACCTGCGCGCCGCGCGCGAGGCCGGGCTGCGCCGGGCCGTGGTCTCCTCCAGCGCCAACACCCGCCAGGTGCTGGAGGTCACCGGCCTGGCCGAGCTCGTCGAGGAGCGCGTGGACGGGCTGACGCTGCGCGAGCGGGGCCTGGCGGGCAAACCCGCCCCCGACACGTTCCTGGAGGGCGCCCGGCTGCTGGGGGTGCCGCCGGAGCGGGCCGCGGTCTTCGAGGACGCCCTCTCCGGCGTCGAGGCCGGCCGCGCCGGCCGCTTCGGGCACGTCGTCGGCGTCGACCGCGTCGGGCACGCGCAGTCGCTGCGCGAGCACGGAGCGGACGTCGTCGTGCAGGACCTGGCCGAGCTGCTGGACGGGGAGGCGCGGTGATCGGCCCGGACACCTTCGCCGTCGAGCCGTGGCACGTGCGCGAGACGAACCTGGACCTGAGCGTCCTGGGCCCCTCGGAGTCGGTGTTCGCGCTGTCCAACGGCCACGTGGGCCTGCGCGGCAACCTCGACGAGGGCGACCCGCACGGCGTGCCCGGCACCTACCTGAACTCCTTCTACGAGGAGCGGCCGCTGCCGTACGCGGAGGCCGGGTACGGCTACCCGGAGGTCGGGCAGACGGTCGTCAACGTCACCAACGGCAAGATCGTCCGGCTGCTGGTGGACGACGAGCCGTTCGACGTGCGCTACGGCGAGCTCGTCTCCCACGAGCGGGTGCTCGACCTGCGCGCCGGCACGCTCACGCGCACCGCGGACTGGATCTCCCCCGCCGGCCGGCGCGTGCGGGTGCGCTCCACCCGGCTGGTCTCGTTCGTGCAGCGGGCGGTGGCCGCGATCGAGTACGTCGTCGAGGCCGTCGACGGACCCGCGCGCCTGACGCTGCAGTCCGAGCTCGTCGCCAACGAGGCCATGCCCGCGCAGAGCGCCGACCCGCGCGCCGCCGCGGTCCTCGGCGCGCCGCTGCAGGCGGTCGAGCACGACACCGGCAGCACCGGCGCCACCCTGGTGCACCGCACCCGCGCCAGCGGCCTGCAGGTGGCCGCCGGCATGGACAACACCGTCGAGGCCGAGGGGCGCGTCGAGCACGAGACGCGGGTGTCCGACGACTGGGCCCGCACCACGTTCGTCGTGGCCGTCGAACCGGGCCAGCAGGTGCGACTGGTCAAGCACCTCGCCTACGGCTGGTCCGCGCAGCGCTCGCAGCCCGCGCTGCGCGACCAAGTCGCCGGCGCCCTCAGCGGCGCCCGCTACACCGGCTGGGAGGGGCTGCTGCGCGAGCAGCGCGAGTACCTCGACGCGTTCTGGGACACCGCCGACGTGGAGGTCGAGGGCGACGCGGAGGTGCAGCAGGCGGTGCGCTTCGCGCTGTTCCACGTCCTGCAGGCCGGTGCCCGCGGCGAGGGCCGCGGCATCCCCGGCAAGGGCCTGACCGGCCCCGGCTACGACGGGCACATCTTCTGGGACACCGAGGCCTACGTCCTGCCGGTGCTCACCTACACCGCCCCCGACGCCGCCCGCGACGCGCTGCGGTGGCGCTGGACGACGCTGGACAAGGCCCGATCGCGGGCCGCCGAGCTGGGCCTGCGCGGGGCGGCGTTCCCGTGGCGCACGATCCGCGGCGAGGAGTGCTCGGGGTACTGGCCGGCCGGGACGGCGGCGTTCCACGTCAACGCCGACGTCGCCACCGCGGTGGAGCGCTACCGCGTGGTCACCGGCGACGACTCCCTGGAGGCCGACGGAGGCCTGGAGGTCCTGGTGGAGACCGCGCGGCTGTGGATGTCGCTGGGCCACCACCAGGCCGACGGCTCCTGGCACGTCGCCGGGGTCACCGGGCCCGACGAGTACAGCGCGGTCGTCGACGACAACCTCTTCACCAACCTGGCCGCCGCGCACAACCTCTCCTCCGCGGCCGCGGCCGTGCGCCGCCACCAGGACCGCGCCCGCGCGCTCGGCGTGGACCTGGAGGAGGCCGCGGCGTGGGTGGACGCCGCCAGGGCGGTGCACGTGCCCTACGACGAGCGGCTGCGCGTGCACGAGCAGCACGAGGGGTTCACCCGGCTGCCGGAGTGGGACTTCGAGAACCGGCGCGCGTACCCGCTGCTGCTCAACGCCCCCTACTTCGACCTGTACCGCCGGCAGGTGTGCAAGCAGGCGGACCTGGGGATGGCGCTGTTCTGGTTCGGCGACCGGTTCAGCGAGGAGGACCTCGCCCGCGACGTCGACTACTACGAGCGCCGCACCGTGCGCGACTCCTCGCTGTCGGCGTGCGTGCAGGCGGTGCTGGCCGCGCGCGTCGGGCACCTCGACCTCGCGCACGACTACACCTACGAGGCGGCCAGCGTCGACCTGCGCGACCTGCACCACAACACCCTCGACGGGCTGCACATCGCCTCGCTGGCGGGCACCTGGATGGCCCTGGTGCAGGGTTTCGGGGGGTTGCGCGACACCGCCGGGGAGCTGTCCCTGGACCCCGGCCTGCCCAGCGGGATCTCCCGGCTGCGGTTCTCGGTGCGCTGGCGCGGCTGCACCCTGCGGGTGGACGTGCGCGGGCACGAGGCGACCTACGAGGTGGACGGGGGCCCGCAGGCGCGGGTGCGGCTGCGGCACGCCGGCGAGCAGGTCGTCGTCACCGGCGGCGGGGGGCCGGTGACCCGTCCCCTGCGCGAGCGGGCGCCGCTGCTGCCGCGCCCGCAGCAGCCGCCCGGGCGCGAGCCGGCGTCCCGCACCCCCGCGAGCCGCTGAGGCGGGAGGGGCCTCAGCCCCGCCCGGCGCGCAGCTTGACCGCGTGCCGGGCGGCGGCCCGACCGCGCCGGCGGTCGCCGGCGGCGTCGTAGGCCAGCGCCAGCCGGTACCAGGCGCCGGGGTCGTCCGGCGCAGCCTCGACCTCGGCGCGGTGGCGCTCGAACACCTCCTGCCCCGCGGCGCGGTCCACGCGGCCGGTGGCGGTGCGCTCCAGGTCGTCCTCGGGCAGCTCGCCGCGCTCGGCCAGCTCCCGGCCCAGGCGCTCCGTGGCCCGCCCGAACATCAGCTCGCGCACCACGGCCCACGCCCCCACCAGCGGCAGCACGATCACCGCGGCGCCCAGCAGGACCCCGGCCCAGCGCCCGGTGCCGATGAGATCCACCCCGAGGCGGCCGAGCAGCACGAAGTAGAACAGCAGCGCCGCGCAGGAGACCGCGACGACGACCTTGGTGCGCACGCCCGCCCCTCAGCCGAGGTCGAGGTAGTGCTCGAGCCCCACGGTCACGCCGGGGCGGGAGGCGACCTGCCGCACGCCCAGCAGCAGCCCGGGCATGTACGCGGCGCGGTCGTAGGTGTCGTCGCGCAGGGTCAGGGTCTCCCCCGGACCGCCGAGCACGACCTCCTGGTGCGCGGTCATGCCGCGCATGCGCACCGCGTGCACGTGCACGCCGTCGACCACCGCGCCGCGCGCCCCGGGCAGGGACTGCTCGGTGGCGTCCGGGGACGGGCCCAGCCCGGCCTCGGCGCGGGCGGCGGCGATGAGCTGCGCCGTGCGCACCGCCGAGCCCGAGGGGGCGTCGACCTTGCCGGGGTGGTGCAGCTCGACGACCTCGACGGACTCGAAGAAGCGCGCCGCCCGCCGGGCGAACTGCATGACGAGCACGGCGCCCAGGCCGAAGTTCGTCGCGATGAGCACGTTGCGCCCTGCCTCGCGCTGCCACGCCTCGACCTGCGCGACGCGCTCGTCGGTGAACCCGGTGGTGCCGGTGACGACGTGCAGCCCCATGCCCAGGGCGCGCTGGACGTTGCCCATGACGGAGCCGGGGACCGTCAGGTCCACCAGCACGTCCGCCCCGGCCGCGGCGGCGAGGTCGTCGCCGCGGCCCAGGGCCGCCACCAGCTCCAGGTCGGCGGCGGCCTCCACGGCCGCGCACGCCTGCGAGCCCATGCGCCCGCGGGCGCCGGCGACCGCCACGCGCAGCGGCGGGCGCGCCTCGCTCACCGCACCACCGAGCGGAACGGGGCGTCGTC
This sequence comes from Kineococcus gurbantunggutensis, assembly GCF_050871925.1. NCBI lineage: Bacteria > Bacillati > Actinomycetota > Actinomycetes > Kineosporiales > Kineosporiaceae > Kineococcus > Kineococcus gurbantunggutensis. The sequence goes on along the minus strand of NZ_JBJLSG010000009.1, from coordinate 56,016 downwards.
GGTGAAGGGCCCCACGACCGTCACCGAGCGCGGGCGCGCCAGCAGGTCCGCCGCCATCTCGCGCACGTCCTCGGCGGTGACCGCGCGCAGGCGGGCCAGGACGCCGTCGACGTCGAGGAACTGCCCGTGCACCAGCTCCGCCTTGCCCAGGCGGTTCATCCGCGACCCGGAGTCCTCCAGGCCCAGCACCATCCCGCCGGCGAGCTGGCCGATGCCGCGCTCGAGCTCCTCCGCCTCCAGCGGCGCCCCGGCCAGCTTCACCAGCTCCTCGAGCATCAGCTCGGTGACCTGGCCGGCCTTGGCCGGCGAGCAGCCCGCGTACAGGCCCACGTAGCCGGAGTCGGCGTAGTTGGCGTTGAAGGAGTACACCGAGTACGCCAGGCCGCGCTTCTCGCGCACCTCCTGGAACAGCCGGCTGCTCATCCCGCCGCCCAGGACGGCGTTGAGCACGCTCAGGGTGAAGCGGCGCTCGTCGGTGGCGGTGATGCCGGTGGTGCCCAGCAGCACGTGCGCCTGCTCGGTGGCGCGCTCCACGACCAGCGCGCGACCGGTCCGCAGGCCGCCGGAGACCTCGCCCGCCACCCGGCGCGGGGCCGGCGCGGCGTCGTGCAGGTCGCCCGCGGCGCGCGACAGCTCGCGCTGCACCGCCTCCACGACCTCGTCGTGGTCCAGGCCGCCGGCGGCGGTGAACACCAGCGTGGCGGGGCGGTAGTGCTCGCGGTAGTGCGCCCAGACGTCGTCGCGGCCCACGGCGCGGATGGTCTCCGGGGTGCCGCCGATGGGGCGCGCCAGCGGGTGCTCGCCCAGGACGAGCTCGGCGAAGCGCTCGTGCGCGACGTCGCCGGGGTCGTCGTCGTTCATCGCCAGCTCCTCGAGGATGACCTCGCGCTCGGAGCTGAAGTCGTCCTCGTCGAGCACCGCGGAGGTGACCATGTCGGTCACCACGTCGATCGCCATCGGCAGGTCGGTGTCGAGCACGCGCGCGTAGTACGTCGTGTGCTCCTTGCCGGTGGCGGCGTTGGCCTCGCCGCCCACGGCGTCGAACGCCGTGGCGATGTCCATCGCGTCGCGGCGCTCGGTGCCCTTGAAGAGCAGGTGCTCCAGGAAGTGGGTGGAGCCGAAGTGACCGCTGGTCTCGTCGCGCGAGCCGACGCCAACCCAGCAGCCGATGCTCGCCGAGCGCTGCCCGGGCATCGCCTCGGTCAGCACCCGCGCGCCGCACGGCAGCACCGTGCGGCGCACCAGCGCCCCGTCCGCCTCGGACAGGGTGGTCGTGACGGGGCCCGACCCCGCCGCCTCCGTGGGGAGGTCGACGGGGCCGGGCGCGCCGTGGGGGACCGGCACGTCAGGCGTCGGTCGCGGCGGCGTCGGCGGTCTCCGCGGTCGCGGACTCCTCCTCGGCCACGACGGGCACCAGCGACAGCTTGCCGCGCGGGTCGATCTCGGCGATCTCGACCTGGACCTTCTGGCCGACCGAGACGACGTCCTCGACGTTGTCGACGCGCTTGCCGCCGGAGAGCTTGCGCAGCTGCGAGATGTGCAGCAGGCCGTCCTTGCCGGGCAGCAGCGAGACGAACGCGCCGAAGGTGGTCGTCTTCACGACGGTGCCGAGGTAGCGCTCGCCGACCTCGGGCATCGTCGGGTTGGCGATCGCGTTGACCGCCGCGCGCGCCGCCTCGGCCGAGGGGCCGTCGACCGCGCCGATGAACACCGTGCCGTCGTCCTCGATGGAGATGTCGGCGCCGGTGTCCTCCTGGATCTGGTTGATCATCTTGCCCTTGGGCCCGATGACCTCGCCGATCTTGTCGACCGGGACCTTCACCGTGATGATGCGCGGCGCGGTGGGCGACATCTCGTCCGGCGCGTCGATGGCCTCGGCCATGACGTCCAGGATGTGCAGGCGCGCGTCGCGGGCCTGGGTCAGCGCACCGGCCAGCACCGAGGCGGGGATGCCGTCCAGCTTGGTGTCCAGCTGGATGGCGGTGACGAACTCCTTGGTGCCGGCGACCTTGAAGTCCATGTCGCCGAAGGCGTCCTCGGCGCCGAGGATGTCGGTCAGCGCCGCGTAGCGCGTCTCGCCCTCGACGGTGTCGGAGACCAGGCCCATCGCGATGCCGGCCACGGGCGCGCGCAGCGGCACGCCGGCGTTCAGCAGCGACAGGGTCGAGGCGCACACCGAGCCCATCGAGGTGGACCCGTTGGAGCCCAGCGCCTCGGAGACCTGGCGGATCGCGTAGGGGAACTCCTCGCGGGCCGGCAGCACCGGCACCAGCGCGCGCTCGGCCAGCGCGCCGTGGCCGATCTCGCGGCGCTTGGGCGAGCCCACCCGGCCGGTCTCACCGGTGGAGTACGGCGGGAAGTTGTAGTTGTGCATGTACCTCTTGCGCGTCACCGGCGAGAGGGTGTCGAGCTGCTGCTCCATGCGCAGCATGTTCAGCGTGGTCACGCCGAGGATCTGCGTCTCGCCGCGCTCGAACAGCGCCGAGCCGTGCACCCGCGGCAGGACCTCGACCTCGGCGGACAGCGTCCGGATGTCGGCCAGGCCGCGGCCGTCGATGCGGACCTGCTCGGTGAGGATGCGCTGGCGGACCAGCTTCTTCTGCAGCGAGCGGTAGGCCGCGGAGACCTCCTTCTCGCGGCCGGCGAACCGCTCCGCGAGGGACTCGCGCAGCTGCGCCTTGATCTCGTCGATCCGGCCCTCGCGCTCCTGCTTGCCGCCGATGGCCAGCGCGCCCGCGAGGTCCGCGGAGGCGGCCTGCTCGACGGCGGCGTAGACGTCGTCGGCGTAGTCGGGGAACAGCGGGAACTCGGCGGTCGGCTTGGCGGCCTGGGCGGCGACCTGGGCCTGGGCCTTGACCAGCGCGGCGATGTGCGGCTTGGCGGCCTCCAGGCCCTGGGCCACGACCTCCTCGGTGGGGGCGGTCGCGCCCTGCTCCTTGATGAGGTTCCAGGAGCCCTCGGTCGCCTCGGCCTCGACCATCATGATCGCGACGTCCTCGGAACCGTCCGCGCCGGTGACGACGCGGCCGGCGACGACCATGTCGAAGACGGCGCGCTCGACCTCGGAGTAGCGCGGGAACGCCACCCACTGGCCGTCGATCAGGGCGATGCGCACGCCGCCGACCGGGCCGGAGAACGGCAGGCCCGCGAGCTGGGTGGACATCGAGGCGGCGTTGATGGCGACGACGTCGTACGCGTCGTCCGGGTGCAGCGCCATCACCGTGACGACGACCTGGACCTCGTTGCGCAGGCCCTTGACGAAGCTGGGGCGCAGCGGGCGGTCGATCAGGCGGCACGCCAGGATCGCCTCGGTCGAGGGGCGGCCCTCGCGGCGGAAGAACGAGCCGGGGATCTTGCCGGCGGCGTAGCTGCGCTCCTCGACGTCCACCGTCAGGGGGAAGAAGTCGAACTGGTCCTTGGGGGACTTGCCGGCGGTGGTCGCGCTCAGCAGGAACGACTCGCCGTCCAGGTACACGGCGGCGGAGCCGGCGGCCTGGCGGGCCAGGCGGCCGGTCTCGAAGCGGACGGTGCGGGTGCCGAACGAGCCGTTGTCGATGACGGCTTCGGCGGCGGTGATCTCAGGACCCTCCACGGGTTCCCTCCTCTTTCCGTCTGTGGTGCGGTGCCCGCCGCACCGGCGCGTGCCCGGCGGGGGTCTCCCCCGCCGGTCCGGCCTTCGATCGAGGCCCACGGGCGCTGAGCGCCCGGAGGCCACTACCGAGGACCGGCACGACGCTGCGCGGTACGGCGGCCGGGTGCTGCGGTCAGCACCCCGAGTCTGCCCGGAGTCGGGCGGTCGTGCGCGGCAGCGGCCCGCCGGGGCGGACGGCCGCGCACGAGCAGCAGGGGCGGCCCCGGGAGGGACCGCCCCTGCGCCGCGTCAGCGGCGGATGCCGAGCCGCTCGATGATCGAGCGGTAGCGGTTGATGTCCTTCTTGGCCATGTACTGCAGCAGGCGGCGGCGCTGGCCGACCAGCAGCAGCAGCCCGCGGCGGCTGTGGTGGTCGTGCTGGTGCGTCTTCAGGTGCTCCGTCAGGTCGCGGATGCGCTGCGTGAGCATGGCCACCTGCACCTCGGGCGAGCCGGTGTCGCCCTCGCTGGTGGCGTACTCGGCCATGATCTTCTGCTTGGTCTCGGCGTCGAGGGGCACGGTGCTCTCCTGGGTCTCGTTGCGCGGTGCTCCGGGGCTGATCCACCCGGGCTCTCTGTGTCCGCGGCCGTTCGGACGGCTCGTTCAGGCTACCAGCCGGGCCCGCGCCCCCCGTGACCGCACGGTGCGCGGACCGGTGCCGCGGGGAGCCGAGCGCTCAGGCGACGCCGAGGAGCTCGCGGCAGCGCTGCACGTCGCGCTCCATCTGCTCCACGAGCGCCTCGACCCCGTCGAAGCGCAGGGTGGGGCGCAGGTGGTGCAGGAAGTCCAGGGAGACGCGCTCGCCGTAGAGGTCCAGGCCGGGGCTGTCGATGCAGTGCGCCTCGACGCGGTGCTCGAGGCCGTCGAAGGTGGGGTTGGTGCCCACCGAGACCGCCGCGGGCAGCCGCTGGCCGGAGGGGCGGTGCAGCCAGCCGGCGTAGACGCCGTCGGCGGGCACCAGGCCCTCGGCGTCGTGCGGGGACAGGTTGGCCGTGGGGTAGCCCAGCTCGCGGCCGCGGTGGTCGCCGTGCACGACGGTGGCGCTGACGCGGTGCGGGTGCCCCAGCACGGCGGCGGCGCGCTCGACGTCCCCGGCCGCCAGGGCCCGGCGCACCGCGGTGGACGACCAGCGGGGCGCGCCGTCGGCGCCGGTGCCGTCGCCGAGGTCGTCCAGCGCCGTCACCGCGAAGCCGTGCCGCTCGCCCAGCTCGCGCAGGGTGGCCAGGTCGCCGCTGTTGCCGCTGCCGAAGCGCACGTCGTGGCCGACGACGACCTCCACGGCGCCCAGGGCGCGCACGAAGACGTCCTCGACGAAGCGCTCGGGGCTCCAGGCGGCCAGCTCCCGGGTGAACGGCACGACGAGCACGGCGTCCACGCCGCAGGCGGCGACCAGGTCCAGGCGGTGCTCCAGGCCGGTGAGCAGGCCGGGGGCGCGCTCGGGCTGCAGCACCTGCAGCGGGTGCGGGTCGAAGGTGACGGCCACGGCGGCCGCGCCGCGCTCGCGGGCGGCGCGCACCACGCGGTCCAGCACCGCCACGTGGCCGCGGTGGACCCCGTCGAAGTTGCCGATGGTGACCACCGACGGACCGAAACCGGGGTCCACGTCTGCCAGGTCGTCCCACCGCTGCACCCGGACACTGTGCCAGCCGCCCGCCGGGCGCGCGGCGCGCGGGTGCCTGGGGCCCCCGTCCGGGCCGCGCGGCGGGCGGCGCGGCGGGCCGCTCGCGGGCCGCGCGGTGGCCGCCCGCGCGGCGGCGCGCGCACGTGGCTAACGTCTCGTGCGGCACCAGACCGATGACGACCCGGGCCGGGAGCGCCCGGCCGCACGAGCGCTGGAGGCGACGCGTGAGCGAAGGACCCGTGGACCCGACGAGGACGAGCGCGTGGGAGGCCCTGGCCGCGCACCGCGCCGCCACGACCCCCGACCTGCGCGGCTGGTTCGCCGACGACCCGCAGCGCGCCGAGCGGCTGACGTTCGAGGCGGCCGACCTGCACGTGGACCTGTCGAAGAACCTCCTCACCGAGGAGACGGTGCGGCTGCTGCTGCAGCTGGCCGAGGAGACCGGGGTGCTGGCCCGCCGGGACGCCATGCTCACCGGCGAGCACATCAACGTCACCGAGGACCGCGCGGTGCTGCACACCGCGCTGCGCCGCCCGCCGGGGGCGCGGCCGGCGCTGGTCGTCGACGGCCAGGACGTCGACGCCGACGTGCAGCGCGAGCTGGGCAAGGTGCTGGACTTCGCCGAGTCGGTGCGCTCGGGGCGCTGGACGGGCGTGACGGGCAAGGCGATCCGCACGGTGGTCAACATCGGCATCGGCGGCTCGGACCTGGGCCCGGTGATGGCGTACGAGGCGCTCAAGCCGTACGTGCAGCAGGGCCTGGAGTGCCGCTTCGTCTCCAACATCGACCCCACCGACGTCGCCGAGACGACGGCGGACCTGGACCCGGAGACGACGCTGTTCATCGTCGCCTCCAAGACCTTCGGGACGCTGGAGACGCTGACCAACGCGCGCCTGGCGCGCGCCTGGCTGTGGGAGCGCCTGGGTGCGGCCGGCGTGCTCGCCGACGACGACGCGGCCCGCCGCGACGCGGTGGCCAAGCACTTCGTGGCCGTGTCCACCGCCCTGGAGAAGGTCGAGGCGTTCGGCATCGACCCGGGCAACGCGTTCGGCTTCTGGGACTGGGTCGGCGGGCGCTACTCGGTGGACTCCGCCATCGGCACCTCGCTGGCCGTGGCGATCGGCCCGGAGCGCTTCCGGGAGTTCCTGGCCGGCTTCCACGCCGTCGACGAGCACTTCCGCACCGCGGAGCCGGCCGCGAACGTGCCGCTGCTGATGGGGCTGCTCAACGTCTTCTACGTCAACCACTGCGACGCGCACACCCACGCGGTGCTGCCGTACTCGCAGCACCTGCACCGCTTCCCGGCGTACCTGCAGCAGCTGACCATGGAGTCCAACGGCAAGTCGGTGCGCTACGACGGCTCGCCGGTGACCACCGCCACCGGCGAGGTGTTCTGGGGCGAGCCGGGCACCAACGGCCAGCACGCGTTCTACCAGCTCATCCACCAGGGCACCCGGGTGATCCCCAGCGACTTCATCGCCTTCGCCACGCCGGCGCACCCGCTGGTCGACCGCGACGGCGGCGAGGCCGACGTGCACGCGCTGTTCATGGCGAACTTCTTCGCCCAGACCAAGGCGCTGGCCTTCGGCAAGACGGCCGAGGAGGTGCGCGCGGAGGGCACCGCCGAGGAGGTCGTGCCGGCGCGGGTGTTCTCCGGCAACCGGCCCACCACCTCGATCATGGCGCCGGCGCTGACGCCGTCGGTGCTGGGCCAGCTCATCGCGCTGTACGAGCACGTCACGTTCGTCGAGGGCGCGGTGTGGGGCATCGACAGCTTCGACCAGTGGGGCGTGGAGCTCGGCAAGAAGCTGGCGCTGGAGATCGCGCCGGCGCTGACCGGCGACGCCGCGGCCCTGGACGCGCAGGACCCCTCCACCGCCGCGCTGATCCGCTACTACCTGGAGCGGCGCAGCAGCTGACGCGCGCCGGGGCCCGGCGGGGGGCGGGTGGCGCGCACCCGCCCCCCGCCGGGCACTCTGGTCCCCCGCAGCCCCGGCTCCGCGCCGGGGCGCCACCGCGTGGAGGAGAGAACGTGAGCACCGACACCGCCGTCGAGGGCGTCGACACCACCGTCCCCGCGACCATGCGCGCCAGCGTCCTGGTGCGGCAGGGCGTCATCGAGGTGCAGGAGCGGCCGGTCCCCGTGCCCGCCGAGGACGAGGTGCTCGTGCGCGTCGCCTCGGTCGGCGTGTGCGGCTCGGACGTGCACTACTACCAGCACGGGCGCATCGGCGACTTCGTCGTCGAGCAGCCCCTCGTGCTGGGCCACGAGGTCTCCGGCCGCGTCGTGGCCGTCGGGCGCGACGTGCCGGCCTCGCGCGTCGGCGAGCGCGTCGCGGTCGAGCCGCAGCGCCCCTGCCGGCGCTGCCGGCAGTGCAAGGCCGGGCGGCTGAACCTGTGCCCGCACATGCGCTTCTACGCCACCCCGCCGGTGGACGGCGCGTTCTGCGACTACGTCACCGCCCCCGCCGACATGGCCCACGAGGTGCCGGACACGATGTCCGACGACGCCGCGGCGCTGCTGGAGCCGTTCTCGGTGGGCCTGTGGGCCGCGCACAAGGCGGGCACCACCCCCGGCGACCGGGTGCTCGTCGCCGGTGCCGGGCCCATCGGCGCGATGGTCGCGCAGGCGGTGCGCGCGCGCGGGGCCGCCGACGTCGTCGTCACCGACTTCGTGGACTCGCGCCGCGAGCGCATCACCTCCTTCGGCGCCACGCGCGCGCTGCACCCCGTGGACGACGCCGACGAGATCGCCGCGCTGGGCGCCGACGCGTTCGTGGACTGCTCCGGCGCCACCCCGGCGGTGCTGGCCGGCATCCGCGCGGTGCGCCCGGGCGGCGCGGCGGTGCTGGTGGGGATGGGCGCCGACGAGATGCCGGTGCCGGTGTCCCTGGTGGCCGCCCGCGAGATCACCCTGACCGGCGTCTTCCGCTACGTGGACACCTGGCCGCGCGGCGTGGAGCTCTTCCGGGCCGGTGCGGTGGACCTGGACGGGATGGTCACCGCCCGCTACCCGCTGGAGCGGGTGGAGGACGCCCTCAACGCCGACTCCGACCCGCTGAGCATGAAGGCCGTCGTCGTGGTGAACCCGACCGCCGGGGCCGCCGCGTGAGCGGGGTGCTGGAGCGCTTCGCGCTCGAGGGGCGGGTCGCGCTGGTCACCGGCGGCTACCGCGGCCTGGGCCGCGCGTTCGCGCAGGCGCTGGCCGAGGCCGGCGCGGACGTGGTCGTCGCCGCCCGCGACGAGGCCGCGTGCGTGGCCGCGGCGCGCGAGGTCGCCGGCTCCACGGGGCGGCGGGCGCTGGGCCTGCGCATGGACGTCACCTCCCGCGCGGAGGTGCAGGCCGCCGTCGAGCGCACCACCGCCGAGCTGGGCGGGCTGCACGTGCTGGTGAACAACGCCGGCACCTGCGTGCACCGGCCGGCGCTGGAGGTCACCGACGAGGAGTACGACGACGTCCTGACCACCAACCTCAAGGGTGTGTGGCTGCCCAGCCAGGTGGCCGCCCGGTGGATGGCGGAGCACGGCGGCGGCAGCATCGTCAACATCGGCTCCATGAGCGGGCAGGTCGTCAACCGCCCGCAGATGCAGCCGGTCTACAACGCCTCCAAGGCCGCGGTGCACCACCTGACGCGCTCGCTGGCGGCGGAGTGGGCGCCGCTGGGCATCCGCGTCAACGCCCTGGCCCCCGGCTACGTGCGCACCGACATGTCCCCCGTGGACGAGCCGCGGTTCCAGCGCATGTGGATCGAGGACGCGCCGATGCAGCGCGTGGCCACGCCCGAGGAGATCGCCGCGAGCGTGGTGTACCTGGCCTCGGAGGCCTCCAGCTTCTCCACCGGCGCCGTGGTCGTGACCGACGGCGGGTACTCGCTCTTCTGAGCGCAGCTCGCGAGCCGGGCCGGGCGGTGCGGGGACGGGCGGCGGGCGGTGGCCGCCGCCCGTCCGGGGGACGGCGGGAACAGACGCGGCCGGCGCGGGCTTGACGCCTGCGGCATGGACACCGGACGAGACCTCACCGAGCGGCTGCACATCGACCTGGGCCGGACGGCGAGCGCGGTCTAGGGGCGCTGCACCGCCCCCACCGCGCCACCCACCCCCACCCAGGAGACCCCCGTGTTCCGCACCCTGAAGCGGACGCCCTTCGGCGTCCAGGTGCTCGTCGGCCTCGTCCTCGGCGTCGCGCTCGGCGCGCTGGCGCGCTCGATGGGCGGCACCGACGAGGACCCGAACTGGCTGACCACCACCCTCGCCACGATCGGCTCCACGTTCGTCACGCTGCTGCGCACCCTGGTGCCGCCGCTGGTCGTCCTCGCCGTCGTCACCTCCATCGCCAACCTGCGGCAGGTCACCAACGCCGCCCGCCTGGCCTGGCGGACCCTGCTGTGGTTCGCGATCACGGCGCTGGTCTCGGTCGGCATCGGCATCGGCATCGGCGTGCTCACCGACCCCGGTGAGCGCACCTCCGTGGCCGCCTCCGCCGCCGCCGAGCCCAGCCGCACCGGCTCGTGGCTGGACTTCCTGCAGGGCGTCGTGCCCGACAACGTCCTGGGCCTGCAGGCCTCGGCCTCCGCGGACGGCGGCGTGTCGCTGTCCTTCAACGTGCTGCAGCTGCTCGTGCTGTCCATCGCCGCGGGCGTGGCGGTCCTCAAGGTCGGTGAGAAGGCCGAGCCCGTGCTGGCCGTGGCCCGCTCGGGCCTGGCGGTCGTGCAGACGGTGCTGTGGTGGGTCATCCGCCTGGCCCCGCTGGGCACCGTGGGCCTGCTGGGCGGGGCGGTGGCCACCTACGGCTGGGACGCGCTGAGCCCGCTGGCGGTGTTCGTCGCCGACGTCTACGCCGGCCTGGCGCTGGTGCTGCTCGTGCTGTACCCGGTGCTGCTGCGCGCCCACGGGCTGAGCGTGCGCCGCTTCGCCGCGAGCGTGTGGCCCGCCACCCAGCTGGCCTTCGTCTCCCGCTCCTCCATCGGCACCCTGCCGGTGACCCAGCGGGTCACCGAGGAGATGGGCGTGCCGCGCGAGTACGCCTCGTTCGCGGTGCCGCTGGGCGCCACGACGAAGATGGACGGCTGCGCCGCGATCTACCCGGCCCTGGCGGCGATCTTCGTGGCCGGGTTCTTCGGCGTGGACCTGTCGATCACCGACTACCTGCTCATCGCCTTCGTCTCCGTCGTCGGCTCCGCGGCCACCGCGGGCCTGACCGGCGCCACCGTCATGCTGACCCTGACGCTGTCCACGCTGGGCCTGCCGCTGGCCGGGGTCGGGCTGCTGCTGGCGATCGACCCGGTCCTGGACATGGGCCGCACCGCCGTGAACGTCACCGGCCAGGCGCTCGTGCCGGTCCTGGTCGCCAAGCGCGAGGGGATCCTGGACCTGGCGCGCTTCCGCTCCGGCGCGGAGGAGCGCGAGCTCGTCGGCGCCTGAGCCCCGCGAGCACCGTGAGTACCCGGACGCCCGCCGCCCCGCACCACGGGGCGGCGGGCGTCCGCGCGTGCACCGGCCGGCGACGGCCGCGCTGCCGCGGCCGGGGTGCCGCAGCCGCGGTGCCGCCCCGCCGCCGGGCTCAGCCGGCGGCGGCCAGGTTGAGCGCGGGCTTGGCCCCGCGGGCGGTGTCCTCCAGCAGCGCCACGAGCGCGCCCTCCGGGGAGAACGCCGCCACGACCCCCGGCGCGCCGGAGGCGGCGACGAACCCGCCGTGGCGCAGGGTCGCGCTCTCGGCGGCGTCGAGGTCGCGCACGGGGAAGAGCCGGCGGGCGACCTGCGCCAGGGGCGTCACCGACGGCTCCTGCTCCACCTGCTCCAGGGTGCGGGCCTCGGCGAGCGCGAAGGGGCCCGAGCGGGTGCGCCGCAGCGCCGTCAGGTGCCCGCCCACGCCCAGCGCGGCGCCGAGGTCGCGGGCCAGCGCGCGCACGTACGTGCCGCTGGAGACCTCCACCTCCACGTCGAGGTCCACGAACGGGCCCTGCTCGCGGCGGGCCAGCACCGCGAAGCGGGAGACGGTGACCGGCCGCGGCGGCAGGTCGACGGCCTCCCCGCCGCGCACCCGCGCGTAGGAGCGCTTGCCGTCGACCTTGATCGCGCTGACGGAGCTGGGCACCTGCTGCAGCTCGCCGGTCAGCGCCGCCACCGCGGCGGCGACGGCGGGTGCCGCCAGCCCCGTCGCGTCCGCGGGCTCACCCAGCGGCTCGCCCTCGGCGTCGTCGGTGCTCGTGGCCAGGCCCAGGCGCACGGTGGCGGTGTACGCCTTGTCGTGGGCGACCAGGTGCGTGAGGAACTTCGTGCCGCGGTTGGCGCCGAGGACCAGCACGCCCGTGGCGGCGGGGTCCAGCGTGCCGGCGTGCCCGACGCGGCGGGTGCCCAGCAGGCGCCGGCAGCGGCCCACGACGTCGTGGCTGGTCCAGCCCGCCGGCTTGTCGACGACGAGGACCCCGTCGCCCACGTCCGGGCGCCGCCCGTCCTGCGTGGCCATCCCCGCTCCCCCGCTGCCCGTCCCGCGGCCCGGTGCCGCGGGGACCGGCCCACCGTAGGGGGCGCCGGTGCGCCCGGGCGGCGGGGGTGGCGCGGGCGCGACGAGGCCCCGCGACCGTGCGGTCACGGGGCCTGGTGCGCGCTCCTCAGGCGACCGGGCGGTCCTGGCGGGCCGTGCCGTCGCCGTCGAGGTCGTCCCGCGCGGGGACGTCGTCGTCGAGGTCGTCGAGGTCGTCGTCCTCGTCGACCACGAACTCGCCGTCGTCCTCCTCGTCCTCGTCGTCCTCGAACTCGTCGTCGTCCTCGTCGAGGTCGTGCTCGACGGGCTTCTTGTACGGGTCCGCCTCGCCCGCCGGCTGCGCCGAGGCGGCCAGCGCGGCCACGCGCGCGTCCTGCTCGGCGGCCGCGCGCAGCAGGTCCTCGATCTGGGTGGCGGTCTGCGGCACCTCGTCGGCGGTGAACGTCAGCGTCGGGGTCAGCCGCACGCCGGTGCGCCTGCCGACCTCCGAGCGCAGCACGCCGGTGGCGCTCTTGAGGGCGATCGCGGTGCCGGCGCGCTCCTCGTCGCTGCCGAGGACCGTGTAGTACAGCGTCGCGTGCTGCAGGTCGTTGGTGACGCGCGCGTCGGTGATGGTGACGAACCCCAGCCGGGGGTCCTTCACGCGCTTCTCGAGCGCCTCGGCCACGACGACCTTGATGCGGTCGGCGAGCTTGCGGGCGCGGGTGGGGTCCGCCACGGGACTTCCCTCCTGGAGGTGCTCAGTCGTCCGACGACAGGAACTGCCGCCGGGTGGAGAGGATCTGGAACTCGGGGTGCGCCGCGACGAGGCGCTCGCAGCGGTCCAGCACGTCGCTGCAGCGGGCCGCGTCGGGGGCGACGACGGCCACGGCCACCTCGGCGCGCCGGTGCAGGTCGAGGGACCCGGTCTCGGCGGCGGCCACGTCGAAGGAGCGGCGCAGCTCGGCGACCAGGGGCCGCACGGTGCTGCGCTTGCCCTTGAGCGAGTGCACGTCGCCGAGGAGGAGGTCGAACGTCAGGGTGCCTGTGAACACGTGGAGGGGTGCGGCCTCCCCCGCGGGTGCTCGACGCCCCGTCCGCGGGTGCGGACGGGGACGGCCGGGGCGGGAGGGAGGTCCCGCCCCGGCCGTCGCTCACCGCGTCAGCCGCGCGGCTTCTCCCGCATCTCGAACGTCTCGATGACGTCGTCGATCTGGAGGTCGTTGTACGAGCCCAGGCCGATGCCGCACTCGAAGCCCTCGCGGACCTCGGTCGCGTCGTCCTTGAACCGCCGCAGCGACTCGATGGTGAGGTTGTCACCGTGCACGACACCGTTGCGCAGCACGCGCGCCTTGGTGTTGCGGCGGATGAGACCGGAGCGCACGAGGCAGCCGGCGATGTTGCCGAACTTGGAGGAGCGGAAGATCTCGCGGATCTCCGCGGTCCCGAGCTGGACCTCCTCGAACTCCGGCTTGAGCATCCCCCTGAGGGCGTTCTCCACGTCCTCGATCGCCTGGTAGATGACCGAGTAGTAGCGGATGTCGACGCCCTCGCGCTCGGCGTACTCCCGCGTCTGGCTCTCGGGACGCACGCTGAAGCCCAGGATGATCGCGTTGGAGGCCACCGCGAGGTTGACGTTGTTCTTGGTGATCGCGCCGACGCCGCGGTCGATGACCCGCAGCTCGACCTCCTCGCCCACGTCGATCTTCAGCAGGGCGTCCTCGAGAGCCTCGACCGAGCCCGCACCGTCACCCTTGAGGATGAGGTTGAGGGTCTCGACCTTGCCCTGCTCGAGCGCCTTGGTGAAGTCCTCCAGGCTGATGCGCTTGCGCGACTTGGCCAGCATGGCGCTGCGCTCGGCCGCGTCGCGCTTCTCCGCGATCTGGCGGGCGGTGCGGTCGTCCGGAGCGACGAGGAACGTGTCCCCGGCGCCCGGCACGGACGTCAGGCCCAGCACCTGCACCGGACGCGACGGGGTCGCCTCCGAGAGCTGGTTGCCGTGCTCGTCGAGCATCGCGCGCACGCGGCCGTAGCCGGTGCCCGCGACGATCGCGTCGCCGACGTGCAGGGTGCCGGACTGCACCAGCACCGTGGCGACCGGACCGCGGCCCTTGTCGAGGTTGGCCTCGATGGCCACGCCGCGGGCGTCCTTGTGGGGGTTCGCCCGCAGGTCCAGCGCCGCGTCCGCGGTGAGCAGGACGGCCTCGAGGAGGTCGTCCAGGCCCGAGCCCTGCTTGGCGGAGACGTCGACGAACATCGTGTCGCCGCCGTACTCCTCGGCCACCAGGTTGTACTCGGTGAGCTGCTGGCGGACCTTGGCCGGGTTCGCGCCGTCCTTGTCGACCTTGTTGACCGCCACGACGATCGGGACGTCCGCCGCCTGGGCGTGGTTGAGCGCCTCGATGGTCTGGGGCATCACGCCGTCGTCGGCCGCGACCACGAGGATCGCGATGTCGGTCACCTTCGCACCGCGGGCGCGCATGGCCGTGAAGGCCTCGTGACCCGGGGTGTCGATGAAGGTGATCGGCCGCTCGACGCCCTCGTGCTCCTTGGTGATCTGGTAGGCGCCGATGGTCTGGGTGATGCCGCCGGCCTCCTTCGCGACCACGTCGGTGGAGCGGATGGCGTCCAGCAGCTTCGTCTTGCCGTGGTCGACGTGACCCATGACGGTCACGACCGGCGGACGGGCCTCGAGCTCCTCGTCGCCCTCGGCCTCGAGCTCGGCGTCCAGGTCGATGGAGAACCCGGCGAGCAGCTCGCGCTCCTCGTCCTCCGGGGAGACGACCTCGATGACGTAGCCCAGCTCGGTGCCCAGCAGCTGGAAGGTGTCCTCGTCCAGCGACTGCGTCGCGGTGGCCATCTCACCGAGGTGGAACAGCACCGTGACCAGCGACGCGGGGTTCGCGTCGATGCGCTCGGCGAAGTCGGTCAGCGAGGCGCCGCGGCGGATGCGGACGACCGTCGAGCCGTCACCGCGCGGGACCTGCACACCCCCGACCGAGGGGGCCTGCATCGCCTCGTACTCCTGGCGCTTGGCGCGCTTGGACTTGCGCCCGCGCACCGGGCGGCCACCGGCGCGACCGAACGCGCCCTGCGTGCCGCCGCGGCCACCGCGGCCGGGACCACCGGGACGGCCGGCGAAGCCGCCGCCGCCACCGGCACCGGCACCGCCGGGACCACCGGGACGACCGGCGCCGAAGCCGCCGCGACCGCCGCCGGGACCACCGCGGCCGGGAGCACCCGGACGACCCGCCGGAGCACCCGGACGGCCGACCGTCGGGCGCGCCGGCATCATGCCGGGGTTCGGGCGGGGACCACCCGGGCGCGGGCCGCCGGGGCCGGGCGCACCGGGGCGCGGGCCGCCGGCACCGGGCGCACCCGGACGGGGACCGCCCTGCGGGCGCGGCATGCCCTGGCTGTTCGCGAACGGGTTGTTGCCCGGGCGCGGGGCACCGCCCTGCGGGCGGGGCATGCCCTGGCTCGTGGCGAACGGGTTGTTGCCCGGGCGCGGAGCACCCGGACGCGCACCGCCGGCGCCGGCGCCGGCGCCCGGACGGGCACCGCCCGGCGCACCGGGACGCCCGCCCTGACCGGGGCGCTCGCCGCGGTCGGGACGGTCGCCGCGCTCGGGACGCTCGGCGCGCTCGAAGCGCTCCGGGCGGTCGCCGCGCGGGCGGTCGCCGCCGGGGGCGGGGCGCTCGCCGCGCTCCGGCGGACCGGGACGACGCGCACCGGGGCCCGCGGGGGCACCGGGACGGGCGCCGGGAGCGGCCGGGCCGCCCGGACGCGCACCGGGGCGCGCGCCGGCACCGGGACCGCCGGCGGCGGGCGGGGTGGACGGGCGCGGGCCGCCGGGGACCGGGCGCGCCGGACCGGACGCCGCCGGCCGCTGCTGCGGCGAGGCGGGCGAGGCCGGGGACGGCGCGGCCGCGGGGGGCGCCTGGAAGGCGGGCGTCGCCGGCGCGGCCGGGGCCTGGGCCGCCGGGGCCACCGGGGACGGCGCGGGGGCGGGCGACGGCGCGGGGGCCGGCGCGGAGGGCTGCGGACCGCGCGCCGCGGGGGCGGCGGGGGGAGCAGCGGGGGCCGGCGCCGGGGCGGGCGCGGCGGGCGCCGCCGGGCGGGGGCCCGGACGGGCACCCTGCGGCAGGCGCGGACCCGGCTTCGCCGCCGGGGTGGGACGCGCGCCGGAGGCGCCGTCCGCGGGGAACCTGTCCTTCAGCCGTCGGATGACCGGCGGCTCGACGGTCGAGCTCGCCGACCGGACGAACTCGCCCATCTCCTTGAGCGTGGCCAGCACGACCTTGCTCTCGACTCCGAACTCCTTGGCGAGTTCGTAGACCCGGACCTTTGCCACATCTCTCCTGTCTCGGTCCGGGCTACCACTACCGGGCGCGGACCGTCGTCAGTCGTCGGGGTTCATCTGCACGAGCTCATCGGGTGCTCATCAGCTGTTCGACCCGTTCTCATCGGTGGTGGTGGACACGACCGCCCGGGCGGACCGGACCAGGAAGGACCGTACGCCCGAGGTGTCGAGGGGACCGGGGCGGCGCAGCGCGCGGGGGAAGGCCCGCCGCTTCTCCGCCAGGTCCAGGCACGCGCTGCTCAGGTGCAGCCACGCACCCCTGCCGGGGAGGCGCCGCTGCTCGTCGACGAGGAGCACGTCCCCGCCGCTCGCCGCGACGACCCTGAGCAGGGTGGACCGGGAGTCCCTCTGACGACAACCCACGCACGTCCTGGCGTGTTCCACGCCCGCGCTGCGAGGAGCGGGGTGGACGGCAGGGGTGGAGGATCGCCGAGCGGGACGACCGGCCTCAACGAGTGTCACGATGACGACAGTGTAGCGCCGCCACGCGCTCGGGCGGGTCGCGGGACGCCGGGGGCGCCCCGCACCACCCGCCTCAGGCGCCCTGCGGGCCGGAGGCGGCCGCCGGCTCCTGACGCTGCTCGGTGTCGGGGTGGATGTCGATGCGCCAGCCGGTCAGCTTGGCGGCCAGGCGGGCGTTCTGCCCCTCCTTGCCGATGGCCAGCGACAGCTGGTAGTCCGGCACCACGACGCGCGCCGATCGGGTGACCTCGTCGACGACCTCCACCGAGGTGACCCGCGCCGGCGACAGGGCGCTGGCCACGAAGCGCGCCGGGTCGTCGCTGTGGTCGACGATGTCGATCTTCTCGCCGCGCAGCTCGGCCATGACGGCCCGCACCCGCTGGCCCACCGGGCCGATGCAGGCGCCCTTGGCGTTGACCCCCGCGCGCGTGGCGCGCACCGCCATCTTCGTGCGGTGCCCCGCCTCCCGCGAGAGCGCGGTGATCTGCACCGTGCCGTCGGCGATCTCGGGCACCTCCAGCGCGAACAGCCGGCGCACCAGGTTCGGGTGCGAGCGCGAGAGCACCACCTGCGGGCCCTTGGGGCCCTTCTTGACGCTCACCACGTAGCAGCGCAGCCGGCTGCCGTGGCGGTACTCCTCGCCGGGGACCTGCTCGGCCGGCGGCAGCACGCCCTCCAGCGCCCCCAGGTCCACCTGCACCACGCGCGGGTCGCGGCCCTGCTGCACCACGCCGGAGACGATGTCGCCCTCGGTGCCGGCGTACTCGCCCAGCACCTGCTCGTCGGCCGCGTCGCGCAGGCGCTGCAGGATCACCTGCCGGGCCGTCGTGGCGGCGATGCGCCCGAAGCCGGCCGGGGTGTCGTCGTACTCGCGCACGACGGCGCCCTCGGCGTCGCGCTCGGCCGCCAGCACGCGCACCTCGCCGCTGGTGCGGTCCAGCTCCACGCGGGCGTGCTGCTGCGAGCCCTCGGTGTGGTGGTAGGCGATGAGCAGCGCCTGCTCGATCGCGCGCACCAGCGCCTCGAACGGGATCTCCCGCTCCCGCTCCAGCAGCCGGAGCGCCGCCATGTCGATGTTCACTGCTCGCCCTCGCGTCCCGCGTCGTCCTGCACGTCCGGCTCGTCGTCGTCCAGGTCCAGCTCGTCGTCCAGCTCGTCGTCGTCCAGCTCGTCGTCCTGCGCGCCCGCCCCGTGCGCGTCCGCGTCGGCGTCGGCGCGGCGGAACTCCACCTGCACCTCGCCGCGCACCAGCTCCGCGAACGGCACCTCGCGCGGCGCGCCGACGTCCCTGGCGCGCGGCGGGCGGCCCTTGACCGGCTGCGGCTCCAGCCGCAGCAGCACGCCGTCGGCGTCCACCGACTCCACCCGCCCCAGCAGGGCGGTGCCGTCGGCCAGCACCGCGCGCACCAGCCGGCCGCGGGCGCGCGCCCAGTGCCGCCGGGTCGTCAGCGGGCGGTCCACCCCCGGGGAGGTGACCTCCAGCGTGTACGGGGCCGCGCCGAGGACGTCGGAGGAGTCCAGCGCCTCGGAGACCAGGGTCGAGGCGACGGCCACCGCCTCCAGGTCGACCTCGCCGGGCTCCTCGCCCGCCAGGTCCACCACCACGCGCACCACGCGCCGGCGGCCGGCCGTGGAGACGGCCACGGACTCCAGCGCCAGGCCCGCCGAGCGGCTCCCGTCGGTGAAGACCGCGTCCAGCACGCCGGTCACGGCCTCGTCCAGCGACGGCACGACCGCCCCTCCCCTGCTCTCGAGCTCACGCGCCCGCCGGCCGGGGGCGGCAGCTGCACGGCCCCGCCCGCCGCTCGGCACGACGACTGCCCAGGGTATCCCGGCGCGCCACCGGTGCCCGACCACGCGCGTGGCACCATCCCGGGGTGCCCGCGCTCCCCGGTCCGCGTCCCGGCGTCCCCGCCCCGGCCGGTCGGCGCCCGCGCCGGCGCACCGCCCTGGCCGCGCTGGCGCTCCTGGCGTGCGCCCCCGCCACCGGGTGCGGCGTGCGCTGGGTGAGCGGCCCGGAGACCACCCCGACGGCGCGGCGGGGACCGGACGACGACGCCCGCGAGCGGGCCGCGGCCGACGCCCGGGCGCTGCTCGGGCTGGCGCTGCCGGTGGCCGGGGCGGCGACCGCCGCGAGCGGCACCGCGGACGCGCCCTCCGCGGCGGCGCAGCAGGCCGCCGCCGCGGTCGTGGACGCGTGCACCGCGCACCTGCGCGCCCTGGGCGAGGACCCGGCGGCCCCCGTGAGCGCGACGGTGACCGCGCAGGCGACCGGGGACGGCGCGGCGGGCGGCGAGGCGGGCGGGGGCGCCGCGGCGCTGGTGGGGGCCCTGGCCGGCGCGGCCGGGCGCGCCCTGGCCGCGACCGCGACGACCGGCGGCGGGCTGGCGCGGCTGCTGTGCTCGCTGGCGGCCTCCCGGGCGCTGCTGCTGGACGCGGCGGCCACCGCCGCCGGCGTCCCCGCCCCGGCGCTGGAGCCGCCCGCACCCGCCGCACCCACCGCACCGTCGACCCCGTCGGCCACCGGCGGCCCGGCCGGCGCCGGGGCCCCCGCCGACGCCCCCGCCGTGGCCGCGCTGCAGGCGGCGCTGGCCGGCGAGCACGCCGCCGCGTGGTGCTTCGGCCTGGTCGCCGCGCGCCTGGACGGGGACCGGCGCGCGCAGGCCCTGGCGGCCCTGGCGGCCCACCGCACCGCCCGCGACGACCTCGCCGCCGCCGTGGTGGCGCGCGGGGAGCGCCCGGTGGGCGCGCGGGCCGCCTACGACGCCGCCGCGGGCACCGCCGAGGCCGCCGTCCAGCTCGCCGCCGCCGCGGAGGAGCGCCTGGCCGCCGTCTACGCCGACCTGGCCGCCGCCTCCCGCGCCGACCGCGCCCCGGCGGCCGCCGGCGTGGTGCGCGCCGCCCGCGCCGCGCGCGCCTGGGGCGGCACCACCACCGGCTTCCCTGGGCTGCCCGAGCTGGGCGAGGACGGCCTGGCGGTGCCCACCGCGACCGGCACCGGCACGGCCACCGGGAGCACCGCCGCCCCCTCCGGCGGGTGAGCCGGCGCCCGGGCGGGGGCGCGCCCCCGCCGCCACGGGCGGCGGCGGACCCCCGCTGGCGGCCGGCGGGGCGGCTGGGAGGATGAGCGCGAGATGAGCGCACCCCTGGCACCGGCGGCCGCGGACGGACCGCTGCGGATCATGACGTGGAACGTCTGGTGGCGCTTCGGCGACTGGCGCGCGCGCCGCGAGGCCATCCTGGCCGTCCTCGCCGAGCACCGCCCGGACGTGGTGGGCCTGCAGGAGGTGTGGGCCACGCACGGCCCGGACGGGGAGAACCTCGCGCACTGGCTCGCCGAGCGCCTCGGGATGCGGGCCGCCTGGTCGCCCTCGCCGCGGCCGGAGCGCTGGCAGCGGCGCCTGGCCCCGCACGACCCCGGCTCCGGGGAGGTCGACTTCGGCAACGCGGTGCTCAGCCGGTACCCGCTGCTGGAGGAGCGCGTGCTGCCGCTGCCGGCCGGCGGGCAGCAGGACGAGGGCCGCACGGCCCTGCAGGTGCTCGTGGACGCCCCCCGGCGACCGCTGCCGTTCACCACCACGCACCTGAACTCCTCCCCCGCCGAGTCGGCGGTGCGCACCGCGCAGGTGCGCGCGCTGGTGCCGTTCGTGGCCGCCGGCGCGCGGCGCGGCGCGCACTACCCGCCGGTGCTGACCGGCGACTTCAACGCGCTGGCGACCTCCGACGAGATGCGCCTGGCGCGCGGGTACGAGACCCCCGGGCCCGTGGAGGGCTTCGTGCTCGTCGACTCCTGGCTGTTCGCCGAGCCCGGCGACCCCGGGCTGACGTGGGACCGGCGCAACCCGTGGGTGGCGCGGGTGCACCAGCCCAGCGCGCGCATCGACCACGTCCTGGTGGGCCTGGCCCCCTTCACCGGCGAGGGTTCCGTGCGCGACGTGCGCCTGGTGGCCACCGAGCCGGTGGACGGCGTGTGGGCCTCCGACCACGCGGCGGTGCTGGTCGACCTGGAGCCCTAGGGCCCGCGGCCCCGCAGGACCCCCCCGGGCGCGGGGCCGCGGGGCGCGCGTGCGTACGCCGGGGCCCGGCCCGACGATGGCGGGGTGAGCACCGCGACCCCCTCCCTCGGCTCCGCCGGCCGCGCCGGCTCCCGCGACGGCCTGCGCCGCGCCGCGCTGGCGGCGAGCGCCGTGCTGGCCGTGGCCGGCTCGGCGGTCGGCTCGGGGGCGCTGGGGGGTACGCCGATCGCGCAGGCGGCCGGCGGGGCGCTGTCGGCCTCGGCCACGCTCGTGGCGCCGGACGGGCCGGCGTTCGCGATCTGGGGCGTCGTCTACACCGGGCTGCTGGCGCTGGCGGTGTGGCAGCTGCTGCCCGCCCGGACGCACGACGCGCGCCAGCGCGCCACCGGGTGGTGGGTCACCGCCTCGCTGCTGCTGAACCTCGCGTGGGTGCTCACCGTGCAGGCGGGGTGGGTGGCCGCCTCGGTGGTGGTGATCGCGGCGCTGCTGGTGGTGCTCGTGGTCGCCTTCGGCCGCCTGCTGGCCGGCCGGCCCGCCGGCCCGCTCGAGGCCGTCGTCGTGGACGGCACCGTGGGGCTGTACCTGGGGTGGGTCGGCGTGGCGACGGTGGCCGACGCCGCGGCGGCGCTGAAGCAGGCCGGGCTGGACGCCGCCGAGCCGGCGTGGGCGGTGGCCGTGCTCGCCCTGACGGGCGCGGTGGGGGTGTTCACCGCGGTGCGCTCGCGCGGGCGCCTGGCGCCCGGGGCGGCGCTGACGTGGGGGCTGGCGTGGGTGTGCGCCGGCCGGCTGTCCGGGCCGGACGCCTCGAGCGCGGCGGCCGCGGCCGCCGGTGCGGCCGCGGCGGTGGTCGCGGGGACCACCGCCGCGGTGCGCCTGCGGGTCCTCAGCCGCGCACGGCGGCGGTGACGGCCGGCACGGCCTCGGCCAGCTGCACCTGGCGGGCCTCGCCGGTGCGGCGGTCGCGCAGCTCCACGACCCCCTCGGCCAGGCCCTTGCCGACCACGAGGACGGTGGGCACGCCGATGAGCTCGGCGTCCTTGAACTTCACGCCGGGCGAGACCTTCGGGCGGTCGTCGAGCAGGACCTCCACGCCGTCGGCCTGCAGCTGCGAGGCGAGGCGCTCGGCGGTGGTGAACACCTCGGGGTCCTTGCCGGTGGCCACGACGTGCACGTCCGCCGGGGCCAGGCCCCGCGGCCACACCAGGCCCTTGTCGTCGTGGTTGCCCTCGGCGATGGCGGCCAGGGCGCGGGTGACGCCGATGCCGTACGAGCCCATCGTGACGACGACCTGCTTGCCGTTCTCATCGAGCACCTTCAGGTCCAGCGCCTGCGCGTAGCGGCGGCCCAGGGCGAAGATGTGCCCGATCTCGATGCCGCGCGCCAGCTCCAGCGGGCCGGAGCCGTCCGGGGCGGGGTCGCCGGCGCGCACCTCGGCGGCCTCCACGAACCCGTCGCCGGTGAAGTCGCGGCCGGCGACGAGGTCGAAGACGTGCTTGCCGGGCAGGTCGGCGCCGGTGATCCACCGGGTGCCCTCCACCACGCGCGGGTCGAGCAGGTAGCGGATGCCGGAGGCCGACTCCGCGCCCAGGGCGCCGGGGCCGATGTAGCCCTTGACCAGCGCCGGGTGGGCGGCGAAGTCCTTCTCCTCGAACGCCTCCAGCTCCGCGGGGGCCAGCGAGGCCTCCAGGCGCTTGAGGTCGACCTCGCGGTCGCCGGGCACGCCCACGGCCAGCGGCTCGCGGGTGCCGTCGGGGTGGCGCAGCACGACCAGGACGTTCTTCAGGGTGTCCGCGGCCGTCCAGGGCCGGTCCGGGCGCGGGTGCGAGGCGTTGGCGGCGGCCACCAGCGTCTCGATGGTAGGGGTGTCGGGGGTGTCCTCCACGTGCGCGGCGGGGGCGTCGTCGTAGGGCAGGGCCGGGGGCACGGCGGTGGTGACGGCCTCGACGTTCGCGGCGTACCCGCCGGGCGAGCGCACGAAGGTGTCCTCGCCGATCGCGGTGGGGTGCAGGAACTCCTCGCTGCGCGAGCCGCCCATGGCGCCGGAGACGGCGGAGACGATGACGAAGTCCAGCCCGAGACGCGTGAAGACGCGCACGTAGGCCTCGCGGTGCTTCTCGTAGGAGACCTCCAGGCCGGCGTCGTCGACGTCGAAGCTGTAGGAGTCCTTCATGACGAACTCGCGCCCGCGCAGGACGCCGGCGCGCGGGCGGGCCTCGTCGCGGTACTTCGTCTGGATCTGGTAGATCGCCAGCGGCAGGTCCTTGTACGAGGAGTACAGGTCCTTCACCAGGAGGGTGAACATCTCCTCGTGGGTGGGGGCCAGCAGGTAGTCCGCGCCCTTGCGGTCCTTCAGGCGGAACATGCCCTCGCCGTACTCGGTCCAGCGGTTCGTGGCCTCGTAGGGCTCGCGCGGCAGCAGCGCCGGGAAGTGGACCTCCTGGAAGCCGGCGGCGTCCATCTCCTCGCGCACGACGGCCTCGACCTTGCGCAGGACCTTCAGGCCCAGCGGCAGCCAGGTGTAGATGCCGGGCGCGGCGCGGCGGATGTAGCCCGCCCGCACCAGGAGCTTGTGGCTGGCGACCTCGGCCTCGACCGGGTCCTCCCGCAGGGTCCGCAGGAACAGCGTCGACATCCGCATGAGCACCCCGAGAGCCTATCCGCGCGCCGGCGGCTCCCGCGCCGACCGCGCGGGGGCGCCGTCACCGGGGCGGCGCGGGCGTCAGAACAGCACGGTGGCGAAGGTGCCGACCTCGCGGAAGCCCACGCGGCGGTAGGCCGCCATGGCGCGGGTGTTGTAGTCGTTGACGTACAGGGAGACGACCTCCACGCCGTCGGCGCGGGCGGCGCGCACGACGGCGGCCATGCCCGGGGAGGCCAGGCCCTCCCCGCGCCGGTGCGGCGGCACCCACACCCCCTGCACCTGCACCACCTTGGGCGAGACGGCGCCCAGCTCGGCCTTGAAGACCACCTCGGGCCCGGAGGCGCCGGGGTCCACGCGCACGAAGGAGCGGCCGGTGGAGACCAGCTCGGCCACGCGCGCGCGGTAGGCGCCGCCGCCGTCCGGCGGGGCGGGCGCGTAGCCGATCTCCTCGGTGAACATCGCCACGCAGGCCGGCACCACGATGTCCAGCTCGCGCAGCGTCGCCCGGCGCACCGCCGGGTCGGCCGGCACGGCGGGCTCGCCGTCGCAGACCATCAGCGGCTGGCGGGCGCGCACCTCGCGCACGCCGCGCCAGTGCGGCTCCAGGCGCTGCCACAGCGCCAGGACCGCCTCGGCGGGCCCGACGAGCGAGGAGCACCGCCGCCCCTGGGCGCGGGCCTGCGCGGCGAAGGCGTCCAGCGCCGCGGGGGTGGCCTCCACGGGCACGAGGTTGGCGCCGGCCCAGCACGCCGAGACCAGCTCGCCGCCGACGAACCAGCCCCACACCTGCCCGCCCAGGTCGGTGCCGGGGCGGGCGAGCAGGCCCAGCACGCGGGCGGAGACGAAGAGGTTGGCGACCGGGTCCCGCTCGCACAGCCGCAGCAGCGCGGGGGCGTCGGCGCCGGTGAGGACGCGCAGGCTCCCGGGCCCGGCGGGTCCCCGGGAGGTGGCCGCGGAGGGGGTCAGGTGCACCCCGGCATCCTGTCGCGTGCGCGGCGGGCCGTCCACGCGGCCCCGCCCGCGGCGCGCCGCGCCCCACCGCACGCGCGTCAGCCGACGGTGACGGTGGGGCTGCCCGCGGCGGACTCGTCCTCCGGCTCGCCCATCTCGGCGGCCAGCCGGTTGGCCTCCTCGATGAGCGTCTCCACGATCGCGTGCTCGGGGACGGTCTTGATGACCTCGCCCTTGACGAAGATCTGGCCCTTGCCGTTGCCGGAGGCCACGCCGAGGTCGGCCTCGCGCGCCTCGCCGGGGCCGTTGACGACGCAGCCCATGACGGCCACGCGCAGCGGCACGCTCATGCCCTCCAGGCCCTCGGTGACGGCCTCGGCCAGGGAGTAGACGTCCACCTGGGCGCGCCCGCACGAGGGGCACGAGACGATCTCCAGCTTGCGCGGGCGCAGGTTCAGCGACTGCAGGATCTGGATGCCGACCTTGACCTCCTCGGCCGGCGGGGCGGACAGCGAGACGCGGATGGTGTCGCCGATGCCCTTGCTCAGCAGCGCGCCGAAGGCGGTCGCGGACTTGATGGTGCCCTGGAAGGCGGGGCCGGCCTCGGTGACGCCGAGGTGCAGCGGCCAGTCGCCGCGCTCGGAGAGCAGCTCGTAGGCGCGCACCATGACGACCGGGTCGTTGTGCTTGACCGAGATCTTGAAGTCGTGGAAGTCGTGCTCCTCGAAGAGGGAGGCCTCCCAGACCGCGGACTCCACCAGGGCCTCGGGGGTGGCCTTGCCGTGCTTGGCGAGCAGGCGCGGGTCGAGGGAGCCGGCGTTGACGCCGATGCGGATCGAGACGCCCGCGTCCTTGGCGGCCTGCGCGATCTGCTTGACCTGGTCGTCGAACCTGCGGATGTTGCCCGGGTTCACGCGCACCGCCGCGCAGCCGGCGTCGATGGCCGCGAAGACGTACTTGGGCTGGAAGTGGATGTCGGCGATGACCGGGATCTGCGACTTCTTCGCGATGATCGGCAGGGCCTCGGCGTCGTCGTTGGTGGGGCACGCCACGCGCACGATGTCGCACCCGGTCGCGGTCAGCTCCGCGATCTGCTGCAGCGTGGCGTTGATGTCCGTCGTCTGGGTCGTCGTCATCGACTGCACCGAGATGGGCGCGTCGCCGCCGACGTCCACCGAGCCGACCTTGATCCTGCGCGTCTTGCGGCGCGGGGCCAGGACGGGCGGCGGCAGGGCGGGCAGACCGAGGCTCACAGTCACGCCCCCCAGTATCCGCCCCCGCGCGGGCGCCCACGACCGCGGGGCGCCGCGTCCACCGCAGCGCCGCCGGGTGTTCACGCCCGGCGGACCCGGCGGACCCGGCGGTCCGGCGGCGGCGCGCGGCGGGGGCGCTCAGCCCAGGGTGACCGGTCGCACGATGTCCGCGTACAGCAGCAGCGCGCTCATCCCGATGAGCACCAGCGAGACCCCGTAGGCCAGCGGCATCGCCTTGGCCACGTCCACCGGGCCGGGGTCGGGCCGGCCGCGCAGCCGGAAGGCCGCCCTCTTGACGACCTCCCACAGCGCGCCGGCGATGTGCCCGCCGTCGAAGGGCAGCAGCGGGATCAGGTTGAAGACGAACAGCGCCACGTTCAGCCCCGCCAGCAGCGAGACCAGCCGGGAGGTGCGCTCGGCCAGCTCGTCGCCGGGGATGATCGCCGGGCGGGCGTTGAGCTCCCCGGCCAGGCGGCCGATGCCCACCACCCCGATCGGGCCGTTCGGGTCGCGCGCCTCGCTGCCGAACGCCGCCTGCGCCACGTCCACCAGCCGCTGCGGCAGCCGCAGCACGATGCCCGCCACGCCCTCGACCTGCTCGGCCACCACGCCCGGCACCTCGCGCAACGGGGTGCGCACCACCGCGATGCTCGGCGAGACGCCCAGGAAGCCGACCTCCTCGACCCGACCGGTGGGCTCGCCGGTGCGCTCGTCGAGCACGGCGCGCTGCGTGAGCACCGGGGTCGCCGTCAGCGGCACCCGCCGCCCGTCGCGCTCGACGACGACCTCGACGGTGCGCCCGCCGGAGGTGCGGATGGCCCCGGAGAGCTCCTCCCAGCCGGTGACCGGCTCGCCGTCGAAGGAGAGCACCACGTCGCCCGGGCGCAGCCCGGCCGCCGCACCGGGCGCCGGCGGGTCGCCGGGGCCGCACTCGGTGGCGGTGGTGCCCGCGGGCAGCACGCACTGCGAGACGGAGGAGACGGTGGGCACCAGGCCGGGGGTGCCGATGGCGCTGGAGGCCACCGCGGTCAGCAGCAGCGCCAGCAGCAGGTTCACGAACGGGCCGCCGGACATGATGACGATGCGCTTGGCGACGGGCAGCCGGTAGAACGTGCGGCGCTCCTCGCCGGGGCCGACCTCGACGAAGCTGGCCTGCCGGGCCTCCTCGGCCATCAGGGCCCAGCGCCCCGTGGCGGAGGCGCGCACCCGTCCCGGCGCGTCGCCCGGCTGCGGGGGGAACATGCCGATCATGCGCACGTAGCCGCCCAGCGGGACCGCCTTGAGCCCGTACTCGGTCTCCCCGCGCCGGCGGGAGAACAGGGTGGGCCCGAAGCCGACCATGTACTGCGTCACCTTCACGCCGAAGCGCTTGGCGGGCAGCAGGTGGCCCACCTCGTGCAGGGCGATGGACAGCGCCACCCCCGCGGCCGCGGCGAGGATCCCGACGGCCCACAGCAGCACCTCGCTCACGCGCGCGCCCCCGCCGTCAGCTCCCGGGCCCGGGCGCGGGCCCAGTCCTCCGCGGCCAGCACGTCCTCCACGTCGCGCGGGTCGCCGGCCGGGGAGTGCTCGCCCACGACGCGGGCCAGGGTGTCGACGATGCCCAGGAAGGGCAGGCGGCCGGCGTGGAAGGCCGCCACGCACTCCTCGTTGGCGGCGTTGAAGACCGCCGGGACCGTGGAGCCGCGCCGGCCGGCCTCGCGGGCCAGGTCCACCGCGGGGAAGGCCTGCGCGTCCAGCGGCTCGAACGTCCAGCTCGCCGCGCGGGTCCAGTCCACCGCCGGCGCCGCGCCGGGCACCCGCCGCGGCCAGCCCAGCCCCAGCGCGATGGGCAGGCGCATGTCCGGCGGGGAGCACTGCGCGAGCGTGGAGCCGTCGGTGAACTCCACCATCGAGTGCACCACCGACTGCGGGTGCACCACGACCTCGATGCGCTCGTAGCCGATGCCGAACAGCAGGGACGCCTCGATGACCTCCAGGCCCTTGTTGACCAGGGTCGCGGAGTTCGTGGTGACCACCGGGCCCATGGACCAGGTGGGGTGCGCCAGGGCCTGCGCGGGGGTCACCCCGGTCAGCTCCTCGCGGCGGCGGCCGCGGAAGGGGCCGCCGCTGGCGGTGAGCACCAGGCGCGCGACCTCCCCGGCGTCCCCGCCGCGCAGGCACTGCGCCAGCGCCGAGTGCTCGGAGTCCACCGGCACCACCTGCCCGGGCGCGGCGGCGCGGGTGACCAGCGGCCCGCCGGCGACCAGGGACTCCTTGTTCGCCAGCGCCAGGGTGCTGCCGGCCGCCAGCGCCGCCAGCGTCGGGCGCAGCCCCACCGAGCCGGTCATGCCGTTGAGCACGACGTCGCACGGGTGCGCGGCGGCCTCGGCGGCCGCGTCCGGCCCAGCCACCACGCGCGGGGACCACCCGGCGCGCCCGGCCTCGCGCGCCCGCGCGGCCAGCGCCTCGCGCAGCGGCGCCTCCGCCCCCGGCCGGGCGACGGCGACCAGCGCCACCGAGTGCTCGACGGCCTGGCGGGCCAGGGCGTCCACGTCCGCGCCGCCGGCGGCCAGCGCGGTGACGCGGAAGCGCCCGCCGGCCGCGGCGACGACGTCCAGGGCCTGGGTGCCGATCGAGCCGGTGCTGCCCAGCAGCACCACCTCGCGCACGGCCCCGCCGCCGTCGGCGGACGGGCCCGGCGCGCCGGGCTGCGGGGCGGGGGCGGCGCGCAGGACGTCGGTGCTCACCGGGACATTCTGACGGCCGCGCCCGCGCCGGGGGGCACCGGTGGCGGCGCCGGGCCGCTCGATCGGCCAGGATGGGCCGAGCCCACCGCTCCCCGGGAGGACAGCCGACATGCCCGCCACCCACCGCCGCCGCCGGACCGGCGGCCTCGCCCTCGCCGTCCTCGCGGCGCTCGCCACCGCGGCCCCCGCCGGGGCCGCGACCGGTCCGGCCGCGCCCGCGGGCCGCGGCGCGCACCTGCTGTCCGAGGTCGCCGGCGCCGAGCAGCGCTCGGCGCTGGAGTACTGGACGCCGGAGCGGATGGCGGCCGCGCGCCCGGCCTCGGCCGACGCCCCCGCCGCGCAGGGCACCGCGCAGGACGCCCCCGAGGGCACCCCCGCCGGCGGGAGCGCCGCACCGGCCGCCGGCGCGGCGCGCATGCTGGCCGCCGGGGGCGCCCCGGTGCTGCAGCGGCGGCTGCGCGGGGCCGCGGGCGTCGTCGACGGCGCCGTCGGCGTCGCCACGCCGTGGACCGGGCCCGCGGCGGTGACCCCGAAGGTGGGGCGGCTGTACTTCACGCAGGGCGGCGTGCCGTACGAGTGCTCCGCCAGCAGCGTGCGCGCGGGCAACGAGAGCGTGGTGGTCACCGCCGGCCACTGCCTGACGGAGAAGGGCCGCACCTCCACCAACGTGATCTTCGTGCCGGGCCTGGCGGGCAGCGCGGAGCCGTTCGGCCGGTGGAGCGCCACGCGCACCTTCACCACGCAGCAGTGGCGCGACGGCGACCAGGACACCGCCGCGGCGCTGAACTTCGACGTCGGCTTCGTCGTCGTCGGCAGGCAGGGCGGGGCCACCCTCGCCGACCGCGTCGGCGCGTTCGACCTCGGCTTCGACGCGGCCCTGGAGCGGGTGACGGTGTTCGGCTACCCGGCCGCCAGCCGCACCAGCGACGGGTACACGCTGCAGCACTGCACCGGCCTGCGCTTCCCCGACGACGGCGGCACCACCGACCAGGGCACCCTGTGCGACATGGGCGGCGGCTCCAGCGGCGGGCCGTGGCTCTCGCGCTTCGACCCGGCCGCCGGCACCGGCGTGGTCACCTCGGTGGTCAGCTTCAGCTACGGCCGCGCGCCGGACCGGCTCTACGGCCCGCGCCTGGGCAGCGCGGTGCGCGCGGTGTACAAGCGGGCCGCCGCGGCCTGAGCGCCCGGCGCCGGCGGTCCCCGCCGCAACGCCGCGCCCGCCGCGGTGGTATCTTGACGTCGAGATAAATGGTCGCGGTCCCGGTGGGGCGCCGCCGCGCGCGCGGCGCGCGGGTGGCAGCATCGGACGTGACGCCCGACCCGCGACGACGTCGAAGCGGACGACGAGTGAGGAGCTCACGGTGAGCAGCCAGAACAGCTTCCAAGCGAAGGCTACCCTAACAGTCGGCGGCACCGACTACACGATCTTCCGCCTGGGGGCGGTGGAGGGCGCGCAGAAGCTGCCCTTCAGCCTCAAGGTGCTGCTGGAGAACCTGCTGCGCACCGAGGACGGCGCGAACATCACCGCCGACCACATCCGGGCCCTGGCCGGCTGGGACCCCGACGCCCAGCCCGACACCGAGATCCAGTTCACGCCCGCCCGCGTGATCATGCAGGACTTCACCGGCGTGCCCTGCATCGTCGACCTGGCCACCATGCGCGAGGCCGTGGCCGACCTGGGCGGGGACCCCACCAAGGTCAACCCGCTGTCCCCGGCCGAGCTGGTCATCGACCACTCCGTCATCGCCGACGTCTTCGGCCGCCCCGACGCCTTCGAGCAGAACGTCGAGATCGAGTACGGGCGCAACCGCGAGCGCTACCAGTTCCTGCGCTGGGGCCAGACCGCCTTCGACGACTTCAAGGTCGTCCCGCCGGGCACCGGCATCGTCCACCAGGTCAACATCGAGCACCTGGCCCGCGTGGTCTTCCCCCGCGAGGTCGGCGGCGAGCTGCAGGCCTACCCCGACACCCTGGTGGGCACCGACTCGCACACCACGATGGTCAACGGCCTGGGCGTGCTGGGCTGGGGCGTGGGCGGCATCGAGGCCGAGGCCGCCATGCTGGGCCAGCCGGTGTCGATGCTCATCCCGCGCGTGGTGGGCTTCAAGCTCTCCGGCTCCATCCCGGCCGGCGCGACCGCCACCGACGTCGTGCTGACGATCACCGAGGTGCTGCGCAAGCACGGCGTGGTCGGCAAGTTCGTGGAGTTCTACGGCGAGGGCGTCGGCGCCGTGCCGCTGGCCAACCGCGCCACCATCGGCAACATGAGCCCGGAGTTCGGCTCCACCGCGGCGATCTTCCCGATCGACGACGTCACCCTGGACTACCTGCGCCTGACCGGCCGCAGCGACGAGCAGGTCGCGCTCGTCGAGGCGTACACCAAGGAGCAGGGCCTCTGGCACGACCCCTCGCGCGAGGCGAAGTACTCCGAGTACCTCGAGCTGGACCTGTCCACCGTCGTGCCCAGCATCGCCGGCCCCAAGCGCCCGCAGGACCGCATCGTGCTGACGGAGGCCAAGGAGGCGTTCCGCGCCGCGCTGGGCGACTACGTCACCGACGAGCTGCCCGCCGACGCGCCCTCCTCGGCGATGAGCACCACCATCGACGACACCGTCGGCGCCACCCAGGACGAGGCCAGCGCCGAGAGCTTCCCGGCCTCCGACCCGCCGGCGGCCTCCGCCAGCGACGGCAGCGACGCCCCGGCCGAGCCCGGCCACGCCGCCGGCCGCCCCTCCAGGCGCGTGCCCGTGACGATGGCCGACGGCACCCGCACCGAGATCGACCACGGCGCCGTCGCCATCGCCTCGATCACCAGCTGCACCAACACCTCCAACCCCTCGGTGATGGTGGCCGCGGCGCTGCTGGCCAAGAACGCGGTCGAGCGCGGCCTGACCCGCAAGCCGTGGGTGAAGACCTCCCTGGCGCCCGGCTCCAAGGTCGTCACCGACTACTACGAGAAGGCCGGGCTCACCCCGTACCTGGAGAAGCTGGGCTTCCACCTCGTCGGGTACGGCTGCGTGACCTGCATCGGCAACTCCGGCCCGCTGCCCGAGGAGGTCTCCGCCGCGATCCAGGAGAACGACCTGGCCGTGACCGCGGTGCTCTCCGGCAACCGCAACTTCGAGGGCCGGATCAACCCGGACATCAAGATGAACTACCTCGCCTCCCCGCCGCTGGTCATCGCCTACGCGATCGCCGGCACCATGGACTGGGACGTGGAGAACGACCCGATCGGCCAGGACGAGTCCGGCGCCGACGTCTTCCTGCGCGACATCTGGCCCGACGCCGCCGAGGTCGAGCGGGTCATCGGCGAGGCCATCAGCAAGGACATGTTCGTCAAGGACTACGCCGACGTCTTCGCCGGCGACGAGCGCTGGCAGGGCCTGCCCACCCCCGAGGGCGACACCTTCGCGTGGGACGCGGAGTCCACCTACGTGCGCAAGCCCCCGTACTTCGAGGGCATGCGGGCCGAGCCGGCCCCGGTCACCGACATCTCCGGCGCGCGCGTGCTGGCGCTGCTGGGCGACTCGGTCACCACCGACCACATCTCGCCCGCCGGCTCCATCAAGCCCGACAGCCCGGCCGGCACGTACCTCTCCGAGCACGGCGTGCAGCGAGCGGACTTCAACTCCTACGGCTCGCGCCGCGGCAACCACGAGGTGATGATCCGCGGCACCTTCGCCAACATCCGGCTGCGCAACCTGCTGCTGGACGGCGTCTCGGGCGGCTTCACCCGCGACTTCACCGCCGGCGGCGAGCAGAGCACCATCTACGACGCCGCGCAGAACTACGCCGCGGCCGGCACCCCGCTCGTCGTCCTGGGCGGCAAGGAGTACGGCTCGGGCTCCTCGCGCGACTGGGCCGCCAAGGGCACCGCGCTGCTGGGCGTCAAGGCCGTCATCACCGAGAGCTTCGAGCGCATCCACCGCTCGAACCTCATCGGCATGGGCGTCGTGCCGCTGCAGTTCCCGGCGGGGGAGTCCGCGGCGAGCCTGGGCCTGGACGGCACCGAGACGTTCGACGTCGCCGGCCTGACCGAGCTGAACTCCGGGACCACCCCGCGCACCGTGCGGGTGACCGCCACGAAGGAGGACGGCTCCACCGTGGGCTTCGACGCCGTCGTGCGCATCGACACCCCCGGCGAGGCGGACTACTACCGCAACGGCGGCATCCTGCAGTACGTGCTGCGCTCGCTCACGAACGCCTGACGAGCCGGCGACCGGCGCCCGGGGGCGCCGCGCCGACGGGCGGTCACCCCGCGGGGTGGCCGCCCGTCGGCGTCCCCGGGCCCGGTGCGCAGCGTCGCGACCCTCACCCGCTCGGGTGCGCCCGGCGGGGTCAACTCCGCGCCCCGTCGTGCCGATGGAGGTCCCGGGCGACGTCACGCGGGCGGTCGCGGGGAGGACGGGGCGAGACGTGTTCGACGAGGTGTGGCGCAGCCAGGGCGAGGACGTCGCCCCCGGGGTGGTCGCCGCCCTCCTGCACCTGGCCGCCGCCGGCGACCAGCCCGTCCTGGTCGTCTCCCGCCCCCGCCCGCCCGAGGCGCCCGAGCGCCCCCGCGTGCGCTGGGCCAACGCCCCCGTCGCCGACCTGCTGGGCGCCGCGCCCGCCGACCTGCTCGACGTCGCCGCCGGCCGCGTGCTGCGCGGCGCCGAGGAGCCCGGGGCCCTGGTGCGCGAGCGCTGCACCCGCTTCACCGCCCGCGCCGTCACCGCGGCCGGGGAGGAGCGCACCACCGAGGTCGTGGCCTGGCCGGTGCCCGAGCGCGTCAGCGGCTTCGGCGCCGTCTCCGAGCGGCTGCGCGTGGACCTCGCGCTCGCCGCGGAGGACCACTGGGTGCTCCAGCTCGTCAGCCCCGACGACGAGCGCTCCCGCGCCGCGCTGCGCGCCGCCGAGGAGCGCTTCGCCACCCTGGCGCAGGACTCCCCGGTGCCCACCCTGGTCTCCGACGTCGGCGCGCGCCTGTCCCGCGTCAACGACGCCTTCGCCTCCCTGCTGGGCGTGCCCGCGCAGGAGCTGTGCGGCACCGGCTGGCTCTCGCACGTCCTGGACGACGAGCAC
The DNA here is from genome assembly GCF_050871925.1 of Kineococcus gurbantunggutensis. NCBI lineage: Bacteria > Bacillati > Actinomycetota > Actinomycetes > Kineosporiales > Kineosporiaceae > Kineococcus > Kineococcus gurbantunggutensis. The sequence continues at coordinate 22,825 of NZ_JBJLSG010000009.1, read as the reverse complement.
CCCCGCGTCGTGCAGGCCGTCGCCGACGTCCTGGCCGGCGAGCGCGTCGCCTTCGACACGCGGCTGCGCACCGCCGCCGGCCACGTCCGGTGGGTCACGGTGCGCCTGGCGCCCAGCCGCACCCCCGGTCACGGCGCGGGGTTCATCGGCACCGTGGAGGACGTCACCGACCGCCGCGCCCGCGAGAACCGCCTGGCCTACCAGGCCCAGCACGACCTGCTCACGGGCCTGCCCAACCGGCTGGCGCTGCTGGAGCACCTCGGCGAGCTGCTGCCCGAGGGGCCCTGCGGCACGCCCACCGCTCCCGCCCCGGCCACCGCCACCGCCCCCGGCGGCGGGGGCGCGGCCCCGGAGCCCTGCCCGGTGGGGGTGCTCATGGTGGACCTGGACGACTTCAAGACCGTCAACGACGGCCTGGGCCCGGAGGCCGGCGACGCGGTGCTCGTGGAGGTCGCGCGCCGGCTCGTGCGCACCGTGCGCGCCGGGGACCTGGTGGCCCGCCCCGGCGGCGACGAGTTCGTGCTGGTGTGCCACGACCTGTCCGGCGCGGGCGCCGTGGAGGCCACCGCCCGGCGCGTGCTGGACTGCCTGGTGCCGCCGGTGGAGGTCAACGGCCTGCGCCTGCGGGTCGGCGCCAGCGTGGGCGTGGTGCTGCTGGCCGGCGCGCCCGGCGGCGCGGAGGAGGTCGTGCGCGACGTCGGCATCGCCACCCACGAGGCCAAGGCCGCCGGCGGGGGGCGCTGGGCGCTGCTGGACGAGGGGGTGCGCCGGCGCGCGCGCCGCTCCCTGCGCCTGGTCGCCGACCTGCGCGAGGCGCTGGCGCGCGGCGCGATCGACGTGCACTACCAACCGGTGGTGCGCCCGGGCACCCCCACCCGCCCCGGCGCGCAGCTGCTGTCGGTGGAGGCGCTGGCCCGCTGGCGCCACCCCGAGCTGGGCCCGATCGACCCGGGCACGTTCATCGAGGTCGCCGAGCGCGCCAACCTCGTGCCGCTGCTGGACGCCCACGTGCTGCGCGTGGCGTGCCGGGACCTGGCCGCCTGGCGCGCCGACGCCACCGCCGCCGGCCTGCCCCACGTGCCGCGCCGCGTCGCGGTGAACGTCTCGGCGGTCTCGCTGTCCGCGGACGGCTTCGCCGAGGGGGTGCGCCGCACCGTCGCCGAGGCCGGCCTGCAGCTGGACGACGTGTGCCTGGAGGTCACCGAGACCGCCCTGGCCAGCGACCTGCGCGCCTGCCGCGCGGTGCTGGAGGAGCTGCGCCGCGACGGCGCCCGCGTGGCCATCGACGACTTCGGCACCGGCTACTCCTCGCTGTCGTACCTGGTGGGCCTGCCCGCCGACCACCTGAAGGTGGACCGCTCCTTCGTGCGCGACCTGCGCGACCCGCGCGGGGGGCGCGGCGCGCGCGGCGGGCCCGCGCGGGCCGTGGCCGCGGCCGTGGTCTCCCTGGCGCGCACGCTGGGCCTGGACGTGGTCGCCGAGGGCGTGGAGACCCTGGAGCAGAACGCCGTGCTGGTGGAGCTGGGCTGCGAGGCCGTGCAGGGCTACCTCTACGCGCGCCCGATGAGCCGCGACGACCTGTGGGACGTCCTCGTCGGCGGCGGCGTGCTCACCCCCGACCCGGCCACGGGCGCCCTGCCCGCCCCCCGGGAGGTGCCCGCGTGATCCTGCCCCGTCCCCGCGGCGGCGTCGTCGTCGGCCCCCCGCGCCCCGCGCGCCGCCCGCAGCCGCCGGCCGCGGCCCCCGGCACCTCCGCGGCGCCCGGGGCGGCGGTGGACGTCCTCGGGCGCATCAGCGCCGCCCTGGACGACCTGCCGGCGCACCGCCCCGTCGCGGCCCGCGTCATCGCCCAGGCCGACGACCACCGCTCCGACGCGCGCTCGCTGGGGCACACCCTCAGCCACGACCCCGCGCTGACCGCCAAGGTGCTGCGGCTGGCGAACTCGGCGTACTTCGGCCTCAGCGGGCGCGTGTCCGCGCCGGCGTTCGCGGTCACCGTCGTGGGCTTCTCCACCGTGCGCAGCCTGGCGGTGGCGGCCGTGGCCGGCCTGGAGGACGTTCCCGAGGCGTTGGAGGGCTTCTGGGAGCGCAGCGTGCTGACCGCCGTCGCCGCCGGCGAGGTCGCCGCGCGCCTGGGCGTGCAGGCCCCCGAGGCGTTCAGCCTCGGGCTGCTGGCGCGCCTGGGGCAGGCGCTGCTCGTGCGCTGCGACCCGGTGCGCTACCCGCAGCTCATGGCGCAGGCCGCCACCCGCGAGGACCTGCTGGCCGCCGAGACGCGCCTGTACGGCTCCACCCACACCCGCGTCTCCGCCGAGGCGCTGGCGGCGTGGTCCTTCCCCGACGACCTGCCGGCCGCCCTGGCGCAGGTCGACGCGCCCGGCTGGGCCTCCCCGCTGGCCGTGTGCGTGCGCCTGGGCGTGGAGCTGTCCGAGCGGCTGCTGGACCCCGACCGCCAGCCCCGCCCGGCCGGTCACCTCAGCGGCGGGCGCGTCGACGACGGCGAGCTGGACGCCCTCGGCGGGCGGGTGCGGCAGTCCGCGGCGGAGGTGCTGCGCCTGCTGACCGGCTGAGCACCGGCGGGTCGACGGGGCCCGTCGCGCACCGACGGGCCGGGACGGGCAGGATGGGCGCGTGTGCGAGGCGACCCCCGATGCTGAGATCACCCTCCCGGATCACGAGCACTCGGCGCGACGGGCCCGCACGTTCCTCTCCGACGCCTACTGCGCCGTGCACCACGCCCGCGTCCTGGACGAGGCGGAGCTGCTCGTCTCCGAGCTGGTGACCAACGCGGTGCGCCACGGCGGCCCGCCCGTGCGGGTGCGCGTGCACTGCGACGGCACCGCCGGCCTGCAGGTCTCCGTCTCCGACGGCGACCCCCACCCGCCGGTGCGCCGCGACGCCTCCCCGGACGCCGAGGGCGGGCGCGGGGTGGCCCTCGTCGACATCCTCTCCGACCGCTGGGGCGTGGAGAGGGAGGCGTCGGGCAAGACCGTCTGGTTCGTGCTCTCGTGAGCCCGGCCGCACCCGGCGCCCGCCGCACCCGCGCGCGCACCGCGGTGCGCCTGCTCACCCCCGCCGACGCCGAGCCCCTGGCCCGCCTGCTGGTCGCCAACTGGGACTTCCTGGCCCCCTTCGAGCCCGAGCGCGAGCCCGCGCACTTCACCGCCGCCGGGCAGGCCGCGCTCGTGGAGCACCTGCTCGCCGAGCACGCCGCCGGCCGGGTCGTGCCCCTGGCGATCGTCCACGAGGGCGAGCTGGTCGGCCGGATCACCCTGAGCAACGTCGTCCGCGGCCCGGCCCAGTCCGCCGACCTGGGCTACTTCGTCGCCGAGGCCGTCAACGGCCGGGGCGTGGCCACGGAGGCGGTGGCCCGCACCGCGGAGAGCGCCTTCGGGGAGCTGGGCCTGCACCGCCTGCAGGCGGGCACCCTGCTGTCCAACTCCGCCTCCCAGGCCGTGCTGCAGCGCAACGGCTTCGAGCGCATCGGCGTCGCCCGCCGCTACCTGCGCATCGCGGGCAGCTGGCAGGACCACGTGCTGTACCAGCGCACGGCCTGAAGCCGCCCGCACTCCCGGGTCGCCCCACCGCCCGAGCGCCCGCTCGGGTGGGCACGGACCCCCCGCCCCCTGCGTGCGGGGGCGCGGGTGCCGGTCAGCCCGGCGGGGGAGGCGCGACGCGGCGCACGAGGTCCGCCCAGCCGTCGCCCAGCCGGTCCACGCCGAGGCCGCCCGCGCCCGGCCCGCCCACCCCGGCCAGGTGGGCGGACAGCGGCGCCTCCAGGCAGGCGAGCAGGTAGAACGCCAGGACGTCCAGGTCGCCGGTGGTGCCCGCGGCGCGCAGCAGGACCCGCAGGTGGGTGCGGGCGAAGTCCGCCGGCGGGGTGGCGCCGGCGCGCAGGTCGGCCTCGGCGGCGCGCAGCAGGTCGCCGCGCTCGGCGAGGAAGCGCAGGCGGTGCCGGCCGAACGCCTCCAGGCGCTGCAGGGGGGTGGCGCCGGGCCCGAGCGGGGGCGGGCCGGAGAGGACCTGCTCCTGGAAGGAGCGCTCGAACTCGTCGAGCAGCGCGGTGAAGAGCCCGGAGCGGGAGCCGAAGCGGCGGAAGACGGTGCCCTTGCCGACGCCGGCGCGGGCGGCCAGGCAGTCCATGCTGAAGCCGGCCACGCCGACCTCCTCGACGAGGCGCCGGGCGGCGCACAGCAGCGCCTGCCGGTTGCGCGAGGCGTCGGCGCGCACCGGGGAGGGTGCGGGGCCGAGGACCGGCAGGGGGCGTGCCACACGGCGAGGGTAGGCCCGCCGGCTGCTCCGCGCGGGGGTGCGGGGGTGGCGGTGGCGGGACGGGGCGGACTACAGTCCGGGAACAAGCGGACCGTGGTCCGCATTGATGCCGGGGAGTCGCGGGCACCGCGACCCCGTGACCCACCGCCTCCCGAGGAGTTCCCCGTGACCGACGTCCTGGTCCTGGTCGGCAGCCTGCGCGCCGCCTCCGTCAACCGCCAGATCGCCGAGACCGCCGTCCACCTCGCGCCCGAGGGCGCGACCCTGCGCGTGCACGAGGGCCTGGGCGACCTGCCCTTCTACAACGAGGACGTCGACGTGGAGGGCTCGGTGCCGCAGGCCGTCACCGACCTGCGCGAGGCCGTCGCCGCCGCCGACGCCCTGCTGGTCGTCACCCCCGAGCACAACGGCACCATCCCCGCCGTGCTGAAGAACGCCGTCGACTGGGCCTCGCGCCCCTACGGCGCCAGCTCCCTGTCCGGCAAGCCGCTCGCCGTCGTCGGCAGCGCCTTCGGCCAGTACGGCGGCGTGTGGGCGCAGGACGACGCCCGCAAGGTGTTCGGCATCGCCGGCGCGCGCGTGCTCGCCGAGGCCACCATGGCCATCCCCGGCTCCGTGGTGCGCTTCGCCGAGCTGCACCCCAAGGACGACGCCGAGGTCACCGAGAAGCTCACCGCCGTGCTGGAGGCCCTCGTCGGCGCCGTCGAGCCCGCCGCGGCCTGAGCCCGCGCGCGGGGCCCCGGCGCCGCCGGGGCCCCGCGGGGAACGGGGTCCCTCGGGTGACGGGGCCGGTCCGGCGGGCGCGTACCGTTGACCGGTGCCAAGTTGCCCGGGAGAACCACGTCCGGGTCGCGTGCGCATGACCCGGAGCACGTCCGCGACCACCGCGAGGACCACCGCGAGGGGGTGCGCGGCGTGAGCGGTGTGCTGCAGCGGCCGCGCACCGACCGCGGCTTCCTCGGCCAGCCGCGCGCGCTGGCGAACCTGTTCGGCGTGGAGGCGTGGGAGCGCTTCTCCTTCTACGGGATGCAGGGCATCCTGCTGATCTACCTGTACCACTCCGTGGCCCGCGGCGGCCTCGGGCTGGACCAGGGCACCGCCACCAGCGTCGTCGGCGCCTACGGCGGGACCGTCTACCTCTCCACCGTGGTCGGCGCCTGGCTGGCCGACCGCGTCCTGGGCCCCGAGCGGGTGCTCTTCGCCGGCGGCGTCGTCGTCCTGGCCGGGCACGTCGCGCTGGCGGTGCTGCCCGGGGTGGCCGGCGTCGGCGTCGGCCTGGTGCTCGTCGCCCTGGGCAGCGGCGGCGTCAAGGCCAACGCCACCACCCTCGTCGGGACCCTCTACGCCGAGGGCGACGAGCGGCGCGACGCGGGCTTCTCGCTGTTCTACCTCGGCATCAACCTCGGCGGCCTCGTCGGCCCGCTGCTGACCGGCCTGCTGCGCGACACCGCCGGCTTCCACTGGGGCTTCGGCCTGGCCGCGCTGGGCATGGCCGCCGGCCTGGTGCAGTACGCCGCGGGCCGGCGCCACCTGCCCGCGCACGCGCGCAGCGTCCCGGACCCGCTGCCCGCCGGGCGGGGACGGCGCACCGCGCTGGGCGCCCTCGCCGCCGCGGCGGTGCTGGCCGTGCTGTGCCTGCTCGGCGTGGTGACCGCCGAGCGCCTGGACGAGCTCGTCGTGGCCCTGACGGTCGCCGCCTCGGTGGCCCTGTTCGCCCTCGTGCTGGGCAGCGCGCGCACCACCGCCGCCGAGCGGCGCCGGGTGCTGGGCTTCGTGCCGCTGTTCCTGTCCAGCGTCGCGTTCTGGGCGCTGTTCCAGCAGCAGTTCACCGTGGTGGCGGTGTACTCCGACCAGCGCCTGGACCGCTCGGTCCTGGGCTGGCAGGTGCCGGTGGCGTGGGTGCAGTCGGTCAACCCGGTGTTCATCGTCCTGCTCGCCCCGGTGTTCGCGGCGCTGTGGACCAGGCTCGGCCCGCGCCAGCCCTCCACGCCCGTGAAGTTCGCCCTGGGCACCGCCCTGATGGGCGTGGCGTTCCTGCTGTTCCTGCCGATGGCCGGCGGCGGCCCGGGCAGCGCCCCCCTGGCGGGCCTGGTCGGCATCCTGCTCGTCTTCACCCTGGCCGAGCTGTCGCTGTCGCCCGTGGGGCTCTCGGTCACCACCAAGCTGGCGCCCGCGGCGTTCCGGGCGCAGCTGGTGGCGCTGTTCTTCCTGTCCACCGCGCTGGGCACCGCGCTGTCCGGGACGCTGGCCGGGTACTACTCGCCCGAGGCCGAGCACGGCTACTTCGGGGTGCTGGGCGGCACCGCCGTCGCGCTCGGGGTGCTGCTGGCGCTGGCGAGCCCGTGGGTGCGCCGGCTCACGCACCCGGTGCGCTGACGCGGCCCGCCGGCGCCGGGGTCGGTACGTTGCCCCCGTGAGCACCGAGCGAGGTCCCGAGCTGCACCCCGAGCTGCTGGCCGCCCTGGCTGGGGACGGCGCCGCGGCCGCCGCGCTGCGCGGGCGGACCGCCGCCCCGCCCGTGGACGGCGGCGAGGGCCCCGAGCCGCTGCCCGCGACCGCCACCTCCGCGCACGGCCGCGCGCTCGCCGCCGCCCTGGCCGGCGAGCCGGTCCTGGTCGACGCCCCCGCCGACCCGGCCGGCGGCGCCGCCGCCCTCGTCGCGGGCCTGCTCGCCGCCCTGGCCGGGCGCGGGCGGCGCGTGGTGCACCTGAGCGGGCCCGGCACCTCCGGCGCGGTGCGCGCCGAGCTGGAGCGGCTCGGCCTCGGCGCGCTGACCGGCGGCGCGGACCCCGCTGACGCGCCCGGCGGGGACGGGCTCGGCGCGGCCGGCGGGAGCGGCGTCCCCGGGGAGGCCGGGCAGGACCGCTGGGCGGAGCTGAGCGCCCGCCTGCAGCAGCACGCCGAGGCCCTGCACGCCCGCCCCGCCGGCGGCGGGCCCACCCCCTTCGAGGCCCTCGCCGAGCTGAGCGCGCTGCGCGCCGGGCACCTGCACCCGCCCCTGCTGCCCGGCGCCGAGCGCTGGGACGAGCAGCGCCGCGCCGACGTCACCGCCCTGCTGCGCGACACCGCCCGCCCCGCCCCCGCCGCACCGGTGCCCGCCGTGCCCGACGTGCCCGGCGAGGACGCCGACGGCCTGCTCGACGCCCTGGACCGGCTGCCCGCCGCCCTCACCGCGCTCGGCGAGCTGACCGACCGGCTGGCGGGCGAGCTGAGCTGGCAGCCGCTGCGCACCCTCGCCGACGCCGCGGCGGCCCTGCCGCTGCTCGAGCGCGCCGAGACCGCCGCGCGCACCTACATCCCGCTGGCCCTGACCGCCGACCTGGACCAGGTGCGCGCCGTCCTCACCCAGCAGCAGCGCTCCTTCCTCAGCGCCGAGGAGCGCACCCGGCGCCGCGAGGTCAAGCGCCTGGCCGGCCTGCGCCACGACGGGCAGTTCGGCCTGCGCGACGTCGAGGCCCTGCAGGACCTGCGCGCGCAGTGGTCCGCCCGCGCCGCCGGCCCGCTGCGCGCCTGGCCCGGCGCGCCCGACCTGGCGCCCCGGGTCGAGACCGCCCGCCGCCTGCTCGCCGCGGCCGCCGCGGCCGGTCTGCCGCTGCCGGGCGACCCCGCCGACGTCGTCCTCGCCGACCTGCCCGACCTGAGCGGGCGCGCCGCCGCGGTGCGCGCCGCGCTGGCCGACCGGCGCCGGCGCCGGCGCGTGGGCGAGGAGGGGCTGGACGAGCTGGCCGCCGCCGTGCCCGCGGGGGCCGGCGAGGAGGAGGTCGCCCGCCTCGTGCGCGCCACCTGGCTGCGCGCGTCCGCCGAGACGGCCGTCACCGGCCTGCTGGGCGCCGGCGCGCCCGGCGAGCTGGCCGACGCGTTCCGCGACGTGGACGCCCGCCGCCGCCTGGCCGCCGCCCACCGCCTGCGCGCCGCCCTCGCCGACCCCGCCGCCGCGCCGCGCGTCCACGTCGTCACGGGCGTCACCGGGCTCGCCGGGGACGAGGAGTTCGACGTCCTCGTCGTCGACGAGGTGCAGCGCCGCCCCGCCGAGGACGTGCTCGCCCTGGCCCGCCGCGCCCGCCAGGTCGTCGCCGTCGGCACCGCCGAGGGCACCGGCACCGGTGACGGCTCCGCGTGGAGCGCCCTCGCCGCGGCCCTCGTCCCGCTCGAGCTGCGCTGGCCCGCGGCGCCCGAGCACGCCCCCACCGCCGCCCTGCGCGAGACCGTCGCCACCGCCCTGCGCGCCGCCGGCCTGCCCGTCAGCACCGGCACCGAGGTGGCCGGGTACCCCGTCGACCTGCTCGTGGCCCGCGAGCCCGGCGGCGACGGGCCCGCGCTCGCCGTCGACCTCGACGGCGCCCCCTGGCGCGCCCTGCCCACCGCGCGCGACCGCGAGAGCGCCCGCCCCGAGCAGCTGCGGCGGGCCGGGCTCGCCGTGCACCGGGTGTGGAGCACCGCGTGGTTCCGCGACCCGCGCGGGGAGGTGCAGCGCGTCGTCGAGGCGTGGCGGCGCACCGAGCAGGAGGCCGAGCGCCTCGCGCGCGAGGAGGCCGAGCGCCTGGCTCGCGAGGAGGCGGAGCGCCTCGCGCGGGAGCAGGCTGCTCGTGAGGAGGCGGACCGGGTCGCTCGTGAGGAGGCGGACCGGGTCGCTCGTGAGGAGGCCGAGCGCCAGGCCCGCGAGCGGGCCGAGCAGCTCGCCCGTGAGGAGGCCGCTCGCGAGGAGGCCGCTCGCGAGGAGGCTGAGCGCCAGGAGGCTGAGCGCCAGGAGGCTGAGCGCCAGGAGGCTGAGCGCCAGGAGGCTGAGCGCCAGGAGGCTGAGCGCCAGGAGGCTGAGCGCCAGGAGGCTGAGCGCCAGGAGGCTGAGCGTCTCGCGCGGGAGCAAGCTACGCGGGAGGAAGCTGAGCGCCTGGCTCGCGAGGAGGCGGAGCGGCTCGCGCGGGAGCAGGCCGCTCGCGAGGAGGCGGAACGCCTCGCCCGTGAGGAGGCCGAGCGCCAGGAGGCCGAGCGTCTCGCGCGGGAGCAGGCTGCGCGGGAGGAGGCCGAGCGTCTCGCCCGTGACGAAGCGGAGCGCCTGGCTCGCGAGGAGGCGGAGCGGCAGGAGGCCGAGCGTCTCGCGCGCGAGCAGGCCGCTCGCGAGGAGGCGGAACGCCTCGCCCGTGAGGAGGCCGAGCGCCAGGAGGCCGAGCGGCTCGCGCGCGAGGAGGCCGGGCGTGCAGCGCGCGAGGAGGCCGAGCGCCTGGCCCGCGAGCGCACGGCACCGGTCGAGGCCCCGCAGGCCCCGGAGACCGGGGGAGGGGCGGAACCGGAGGCCGAACCCGCCGCCCCCGAGCTCGACGCCCCCGAACCGCCCGCGGGGCTGGGCACCGCGGCCGCCGCGCGGGCGGCCGTCGACGGCTTCACCGCCGGCCTCGGCGGCGTGCACCCGAACGTGGACCAGACGCCCGCGGAGGCCGTCGACGCGGCCGTGGCGCTCGCGTACGCGCAGCTGGGCACGAGCGCGCAGGACGCCGCGGTGCTCGACGCGGCGATGGACGTGCTGGGGTTCCGGCGCCGCGGCGTGAAGGTGCAGCGCGCCTTCAAGGAGTCCGTGCAGCGGGCGAAGAAGCGGATGCGCGGGGCGGGCGTCCGCATCCAGTAGGCCGCGCCGGCGGCCTCACCCGCCGAGGGTGCCCAGCAGGTCGCGCGCGCGCTGCGCCTCGGCGGACTCCTCCCGCTCGATCCGGGAGGCCAGCTCGACCGCCCAGGGGTCCGTGCCCCCGGTGCGCTCGGCGGCCGCCGCCGCGACCCCCGCCTCGTGGTGCGCGACCACCAGCCGCAGGAACGCGCGGTCGAACCCCGCGCCCGTCGCCCCCTCCAGCTCCTGCACCTCCTCCAGGTTCGAGGTGCCGGCCGCCGCCGGGTCCGCCGGGTCCGCCGGGTCCTCGCCCCCCATCGACGAGCCGGCGGGGACGGGCTCGCCGCGGGCGTCGAGCCAGGACGTCATCTCCTCGACCTGCGGCGCCCGCGCGGCGGAGATCGAGGCGGCGAGCTCGCGCACCTGCGCGCTGGAGGCCCGGGCGACGGCGGTGTCGGCCAGGTCCACCGCCCCGCGGTGGTGCAGGACCATCCGCTGGACGAAGACCACGTCCTGCTCGCCGGGCGCCCGCCCGGTCGCGGTGCCCGGGGCGGGCGACGACGGGGCGGGCGGCGGGGCCGACGGCGAGGGCGCCTGCGCCCCTCCCGGCCCGCCCCCGCCGCAGGCGACGAGGGCCGCGCACAGCGCGGCGCCGATCGGGGGGAGGCGGTACCGGGAGCGGTGCACGACGGGCTCCTCGCGACGGCGGTGCCGGGCCGTGCCCACGGTAGCCCCGCAGGGCCCGCCCGCGGGGGTGCTGCGCGACCCTCAGGCCGCGGTGACCCCCTCGGCCGCCGTCGCCCCGGCGTCGCGCAGGTCCAGCACGGACTCCAGCTCCAGCGGTGCGCCGTCCTCCTCCTGCGCCGTGCGCAGCCACACGGCGCCGTCCTCCACGGCCAGCGGGGTCCCGGTCACGCTGCGCCCGTCGACCAGCTGCACCGTCAGGTGCACCGGGGTCTCCGGGTGCACGCGGTGGTCCTCCGCCGCGTCCCGCAGACGCTGCACGATGCGCGGTTCGATCACGCCGGTCCTCCCTCGCACGGAACCCGTTCCGGGCGCGGCTGCGCCCGGCGGCTGCGCCCTGCTCGACAGCTCCTCCCAGGGTGCGTCGCCGTCGGCGTCCGCGGAAGCCCGGTGCCGGTCGTGCGCCGAGAGTTCACGCACCGGAAACCCGGTGGCGCCTCAGCGGGGCAGGGCGATGTCGTACTGGGCGACCTTGCGGTAGACGGTGGCGCGCGAGACGCCCAGGCGCTCGGCGGCGCGCGCCACGCTGGTGCCGGGCTCGGTGAGGGCGCGCACGATCTCGTCGCGCTCCAGCGCCTCCAGCCGGCCGAGCACGCGGGTGCCGCGGGTGAACACCTCCGCCGGCAGGTGCTGCACGTCCACCACGTCGGTGCGGGCGGCGGCCGCCTCGACCACCTCCCGGAGCCGGCGCACGTTGCCGGGCCAGGCGTGCGCGCGCAGGGCCCGCACCGCCGCCGGCGTGCACGTCACCGACCGGTGCCCGCCGCGCCGGGCGAACGCGGCGGCCAGCGCCGGGACGTCCTCGGGGCGCGCGCGCAGCGGCGGGGCCTCCACCACGGCGTCCACCAGCCCGGCCAGGGCGGCGGGCAGCCGGCCGAGGTCGTCGGCGACGAGCGCGAAGGGCTGGGGGTGCCCGTCGGTGCGCCGCGCGCCGGCCAGCGCCGTGGCGAGCTCGTCCACGGCCCACGCCGGCAGGTCCTCGGCGCCGGAGACGACCACGGTGGTGCCGTCCGCGCCCAGGTGCGGGGTCCACAGCCGCACCCACGCGGGCACGTCGTCCACGCCGGGCACCCGGGCGCGCAGCACCCGGTGCCGGCGCCCGCCGCGGCGGTGGGCCAGCGCCGCCAGCGTCGCGCGCCCCGAGCCGGGCTCGCCGACCAGCGCCAGCACCCGGCCGCGGGCCACCTCCTCGCCCGCGGCGGCCACCGCGGCCGTCCACGCCGGGGAGGAGCACACCTCCTCGTGCCCGTCGCCGCCGTGCTCGACCTGCACGTGGAAGACGTGCCCGCGCGGGGCCGTGCGCACCGGCGCCCCGCCGGCGCGCGCCCGCATGAGCGCGCTGGTGTTGCTCGCCGAGGACTGCGCCAGCGCCAGCAGCAGGCCGGAGGAGGCCTGCGACCAGGTGGTGAGGTTGATGCTGCCGGCCAGCGCGCCGGTGAGCGGGTCGAGCACGGGGGCGGCCGCGCACGTGTACCGCTTCAGGGCCTCGCACCAGTGCTCGCGCCCGCGCACCAGCGCGGGGCGGCGGTCGGCCAGCGCCAGGCCCAGGCCGTTGGTGCCGGCGTGCTGCTCGGCGTAGGAGAAGCCGGGCGCCAGGTGCACCGCGTCCAGCGAGCGGCGCATCCCGTCGTCGGGGTGCAGGCGCAGCAGCACCAGCCCCTCGCTGTCGGTGATCATCAGGCTGACCGGCTCGCCGGAGAGGGTCTGGTGCAGCGAGCGCAGCACCTCCTGCCCGCACGCGTAGAACAGGGAGCCGGTGTCCAGGGCGCCGGTGAAGACCGGCTCGACCTCCTGCTCCGAGACGCCGTAGCGCTCGCAGCGGCGCCAGGAGGCCTGCACCGTCCCGGCGACCGCGGGTTCCGCACCTGCCACGCCCGACCTCCCGGACCTCCCGGACCTCACGCACCGTCGCGTCCGGCCAGGGTAGGCGGCCCGCGGCCCGCGCGGGGGCTCCGCGCGTCTCAAAGTGAGACACCCGGCGCCTTCCGCGCCGGTGCGCCGCTGCCTACCGTCGCCGCACGGGGCGACGAGGCCCCCGGCGCGCGAGGAGGCCGCATGTACAGCAAGGACGGCGTGGACTACTTCATCGTCGACGCGCACGTGGCGCTGTGGGACGCCAGGCCCGCCAACCAGCGCAACGTGCACGGCAAGCAGTTCATCGACTGCTTCTACGACTACCACCGCAACCTCAGCCCCGACAGCGAGCTGTGGAGCTACGAGGAGTACCTCTACCAGGGCGGTGAGCGCCTGATGAAGGACCTGTTCACCGACGGGTACGTCGACCACGCGGTGTTCCAGCCGGCCCGGCTGGGGGAGTTCTACGTCAACGGGTTCGGGCAGACGGAGGAGGCGCTCGCGCTGGCCCGCGCCCACCCCGACAAGCTGACGTACAACCACTACTTCGACCCGCGCGACGGCGAGCGCGGCCTGGACCGGCTGCGCGAGGACGCCGAGCGCATGCACCTCAAGGGCGTGAAGCTCTACACCGCCGACTGGCACGGGGACTCGCGCGGCTACAAGCTCTCCGACCCGCAGACGTACCGCTACCTGGAGGTGGCGCGCGAGGTCGGCATCCGCAACGTCCACGTCCACAAGGGCCCCACGATCCGGCCGCTGGACCGCGACGCGTTCGACGTCGCCGACGTCGACCACGTCGCCACCGACTTCCCCGACGTGAACTTCGTCGTGGAGCACTGCGGCCTGCCGCGGCTGGAGGACTTCTGCTGGATCGCCACCCAGGAACCCAACGTGCACGCGGGCCTGGCGGTGGCGATCCCGTTCATGCACACCCGCCCGCGCTACTTCGCGCAGATCATCGGCGAGCTGCTGTACTGGCTGGACGAGAACCGCATCCAGTTCTCCAGCGACTACGCGCTCTGGACGCCGAAGTGGCTGGTCGAGACGTTCGTGGACTTCCAGATCCCCGAGGACATGACCGAGTACGCCCCGCTGACGGTGGAGCAGAAGAAGAAGATCCTCGGCCTGAACGCCGCGGCCATGTACGACGTCCCCGTGCCCGAGCACCTGCAGGTGGCGAACCCGCCGGCGCTGGCGCAGCCGCAGGCCGTGGCGGTGGCGTGATGACGGCCACCACCGAGCGGGCCACCGAGCGCGCCGGCGAGCGGGCCGGCGCGCGCGCGGCGCTGGCGCGCGCGGACGTCACCGCCGCGCTGGGCACCGTCGTGGACCCCGAGCTCGACGAGCCGATCACCGACCTGGGTTTCGTGCGCTCGGTGGACCTCGGTCCCGACGGCGCCGTGGAGGTGCACCTGCGCCTGCCCACCTCGTTCTGCTCGCCGAACTTCGCCTACCTCATGGCCTCCGACGCCAAGGACGCCCTGAGCGCGCTGCCCGGCGCGGAGGAGGTGGTCGTCGAGCTGGACGACCACCACGACTCCGACCTGATCAACGCGGGCCTGGCCGCCGACGCCGGGTACCGCGGCACGTTCCGGCACGAGGCCCTGGACAGCCTCGACGAGCTGCGCGCCACGTTCCGGCGCAAGGCCCACACGGCCGCGGCCGAACGCGCCCTGACGGCGCTGCTGCGCGCTCGGCCGGGGCTGCGCGAGGAGGACCTCGGCGGGGTCGTGCTGGCCGATCTGCCCGACGACGGCACCACCGCCGCGCTGCGCCGGCGCCGCGCAGCCCTGGGCCTGCCCGACGAGCCGGGCGCACCCGTGCTGCTGGACGACGACGGGCGCCCCGTCCCGCGCGAGCAGGTCCCGCTGCGCGTGCGCCGGGCGCGCTCGGTGCGCGTCTCCGTCGACGGCAACGCGCACTTCTGCCGCGGCCTGCTGCGCACCCGCTACCCCGGTTCCGGGGCCGACCAGGCGCCGCGCGCCGAGGGCGCCGGACCGGTGCCCGTCCAGCTGCTCACCACGCGACCGCACGACACCACGGAGGCCAGCGCATGAAGGCGGTACGGGTCCACGAGTACGGCAAGCCCGCGTCCATCGACGACGTCCCCGAACCCGGGATCGAGGGCCCGCTCGACGTGCTCGTGCACGTCGACGCGGCCGGGGTGTGCCGCACCGACCTGCACGTCCTGGAGGGGCAGTGGGCGCAGAAGTCCGGCGTCGCGCTGCCGTACGTCCTGGGCCACGAGAACGCCGGCACCGTCGTGGACGTCGGCGCCGCCGTCACGAACGTCGCGGTGGGCGACAAGGTGGTCCTGCACCCGCTGGTCACCTGCGGGCTGTGCCCGGCGTGCCGGCGCGGCGACGACGTGCACTGCGCGAACAACGCCTTCCCCGGCATCGACCGCGACGGCGGCATGGCGGAGCTCCTGCGCACGGGCGCGCGCTCGGTGGTCAAGCTCGCGGAGGGGCTGGAGCCGAAGGCGGTGGCCGCGCTGGCGGACGCCGGGCTGACCGCGCACCACGCGGTGCGCAGGGCCGTGCCGGAACTGCCCGCCACCGCGCGCGCCGTCGTCGTCGGCGCCGGCGGGCTGGGCCACATCGGCCTGCAGTGCCTGCTGGCGATGACCCCCGCGGAGGTCGTCGTCGTCGACCGCTCCGCCGACGTGCTCGCCCGGGCGAGCGCGCTGGGCGCGCACCGCACCGTCCTGGCCGGCGACGACGTCGTCGAGCAGGTCCTCGACCTCACCGACGGCGCCGGCGCGGAGGTGGTGCTCGACTTCGTCGGCGAGCACGGCACCGAGGCGCAGGGCGTGGCGATGACCCGCGACGCCGGCAGCTACCACGTCATCGGCTACGGCGGGAAGGTCGAGGTGCCCACCATCGACCTCATCAGCCGGGAGATCCGCGTCGTCGGCAACCTCGTCGGCTCCTACTCCGACCTGCGCGAGCTCATGGCGCTGGCCGCGCGCGGGCTGGTGACCCTCTCCACGCGGGAGTACCCGCTCGGCTCCGCGCTGGAGGCGCTGGACGACCTGGACGGCGGCCGCCTGCCGGGCACGCGGGCGATCCTGCTGCCGTGACCGCCGCCGCGGGCAGCGTGCGCACGCTGGACCGCGCGCTGGCGATCCTCGACGTGGTCGCCGCCCGCGGCGGCGCCAGCGCCAGGGAGGTCTCCGAGCTGCTGGACTGCCCGCTGCCCACGACGTACCGGCTGCTGCAGGTGCTCACCCGCGAGCGCTACCTGGTGCACCTGCGCGAGCAGAGCCGGTTCGAGCTGGGCGACGAGCTGGGCCGGCTGGGTTCCTGCCTGCACCGGCAGGTGGGGGTGCCGGCGGTGGTGCGCGGGCTGCTCGGCGCGCTGCACGAGCGCGCCGGCGCCCCCGCGCTGCTGGCCGTGCTGCGCGGCGACGACGTCGTGGTCGCCCACGTCGCGGACTGCGCCGGGCACCCGTGCCCGGCGCCGGTGCGGTTCGGCTCCCACCGCGCCCCGCACGCCACCGCGTTCGGCCGGGTGCTGCTGGCGGCGATGGACCCGGCCGAGGCGGCGGGTTTCCTGCGCCGGCACGGCGCGGCGCCGGCCGCCGGGCTCGCCCCGGTCGCCGCCTCGGGGGCGGCGACCGAGCGCGGGGAGTTCCTCGCCGGCACCACGTCGGTGGCGGTGGGGGTGCGCGACGGCGCCGGGCGGGTGGTCTCCGCGCTGGCCGTGGTGCTGGAGAGCGCGCGCGCGGACGCCGCGCGCGAGCGGGAGGTGGAGCGGCTGCTGCGCGGCTGCGCCGCCGAGGTCGCGCGCCACCACCGCCGCCCCCGCTGAGGGCGCACCCGCGGGGCCGGGCGACCCGCACCCCCCGGCCCCGCTCGCGCGCCGGTGCGCGCGGGGTTCAGGAGAACTGGATGCCGCCGTCGACGAGCAGCGTCTGCCCGGTGACGTAGTCGGAGTCCGGCGAGGCCAGGTACGAGACCATCTTGGCGACGTCGTCGGGCACCGAGACCCGGCCCAGCAGGATCGAGCGCGCGTTCTGCTCCAGCGCCTGCCCCTTGGCCAGGCCCTGCTTGGCGGCGAGCTTCTCGTCGATGAGGTCCCACATCGCGGTGCCCACGATGCCGGGGCCGTAGGCGTTGACGGTGATGCCGTGCTCGGCCCACTCCATCGCCGCGGCCTGCGTCAGCCCGCGCACCGCCCACTTCGTCGCCGAGTACGGCCCCAGCATCGCGAACGGCCGGAACGCCACGATCGAGGCCGCGCCGATGATCTTCCCCCCGCCGCCCTGGGCGATGAACCGCCGCGCGGCCGCGCGGTAGGAGAGGAACACGCCCTTGACGTTGACGTCGAAGATGCGCTGGAAGTCCTCCGCGTCGTACTCCAGCAGCTCCTCCACCTGGGCGATGCCGGCGTTGGCGACGAACACGTCCAGCCGGCCGCCGGCCTCGACGGCGGTGCGCACCAGCGCCTCGGTGGACTCCTCGTCGGTGACGTCGACCTCCGCGCCCGAGGCGAGCCCGCCGGCGCCGGTGATCGCCTGCACGGTCTCGTCGACCCCCGCCTTCGCCGACGGCAGGTCGGCCACCACGACGTGCAGGCCGTCCCGGCCCAGCCGCTCCGCGATGCCCCGCCCGATGCCCCGCGCCGCCCCCGTGACGACCGCGACGCGCGTTCCCTCAGCCATGAGTCCCTCCCCAGCTCGTCGTGCGGGTGCGCCGGACGGGCACCCGGCAGCAGCCCACCGCACCGCGCGGGCGGAGCGGCAGCGCCGTTCTCGCACGGTGAGAAGCCCGGGCAACCTTGCGCGGGGCGCGGGGTGCACGGCATGCTCTGCGCGGCCTCGCAGGAACGAGCCCGCAGCCGGGGTGCCCCACCGCCGGTGCTCGACGTCACGCAGGGAGAAACCCGTGGACCGCGCCTCGACCCGCCGCCTCCTGGCCGCCGCCGCCGCGACCGTCGCCGCGGGGGGCGGGCTGATCGCCGGCGCCGCGCCGGCCGCCGCCGCCTGCTCCGACGTGGAGGTCGTCTTCGCCCGCGGCACCGGCGAGACCCCCGGCCTGGGCGTGGTGGGCCGCCCGTTCGTCAGCGCGCTGACCGGCCAGCTGCCCGACCGCACCGTGACGTCCTACGCGGTCGACTACGCCGCCAACACCTCCCAGAGCAGCGCCGGCCCCGGCGCGACCGACATGAGCGCGCACGTGCGCGAGGTGGCCGCCAGCTGCCCCTCCACGCTCTTCGTCCTGGGCGGCTACTCGCAGGGCGCGACCGTGACCGACATCGCCGTCGGCATCCGCACCGGCACCACCACCGGCACCCCGGTCCCCGCCGAGCTCGCCGACCGGGTCGCGGCCGTCGTGGTGTTCGGCAACCCGCTGGGGCTGTCCGGGCGCACCATCGCCACCGCCAGCTCCACCTACGGGCCCCGGTCCAAGGACTACTGCAACAGCAGCGACAGCGTCTGCGGCAGCGCCCCCAAGACCGGCACCGGCGGCCACCTCAGCTACAACACCAACGGCTCCACCACCGCCGGGGCGCAGTTCGCCGCCGGCCTCGTGCGCGCCGCCGGCACCCCCGCCCCCGGCCCCACCCCCACCCCGGAGCCGACCGACCCGAGCCAGTGCGTGCGCGACAGCACCCGCGACCACGTCGAGGCCGACCGCGCGGTGAGCCTGTACGGGCGCGCCTACGCCCGCGGCAGCCGCGACAGCCTCGGCGCCACCAGCAGCTTCAACGTCGTCTCGCTGCGCGAGACGGCCACGGGCGGCTGGGAGCTGGTCGCCGCCTGCTGAGCGCGCGCCCCGCGGGCCGGCGGCGGGAGGTCGCCGGCCCGCGGGTCCGCCTCAGCGCAGGTCCACCCGCACGACCTGGTACTCCGCCGCGGCGGGGTCGGCCACCGCGAACCGGCCGTTGACCAGCCACAGCGCACCGGCGGCCAGCACGCCCGTGGTGGGGCGGTCCAGGTCGGGGTCGCTCACCTCGCCCACGACCTCGCCGCTGCGGCCGTCGGGCGACAGGCGCACCACGGCCGCGGAGTCGGTGGAGAAGCCGTACACCACGTGCAGGGTGCGCCCGCGCAGCACGAGGCCGTCGCCGGCGGTCAGGTCCCGCCCGGCGACCTCGATCCGGTCGCTGACCCCGGTGACCGGGTCGACGCGGAACAGGTCGCCGGTGCTGCTCTGGGTCACCACCAGCGCGCCGCGGTACGCGCGCACGCCGTTGGCGTTGAAGCCCTCCCCGTAGACCAGGTCCCCGGTGATCGGCAGGGTCCTGGCGCCGTCGGCCGCCGGCAGCGCGCCGTCGGCGCCCAGCGGGACCACCACGAGCCGCTGCACGGCCGAGTCGGTGACGAAGACCCCCTCGCGGGTGACCTCGACGTCGTTGAGGAAGCCGCTGCCGGGCACCACCCACCGGCCCAGCTCGGCGCCGGTGGTGCCGTCGTAGGCGGTCACCGCCCCGGTCGCGCCGCCGGCGACCCACAGCCGGTCGTTCCACCGGTCGTAGCGCACCCCCACGGCCACGCGGCCGGGGACGCCGGGGACCAGCTCGCTGCTCGCGCCGGTGCGCAGGTCCCCGCGCACGACGCTGCCGTCGGCGCGCGAGCCGGCGTAGAAGGTGGTGCCCCACCCCTCGGTGATCCCCTCCGGCAGCGAGCCCGTGGGCAGCGGGACGGTCTCGGGCAGGTCCGGGCAGCCGCCGCCCCACCAGCAGCCCCAGCCGCCCCGCTCGCCGGGCGGGCCGCCGGGGGAGCCGCCCCAGCGCCCCCACCCGCCCCGGTCGCCGTCGGGGGAGCCGCCGGGGGAGCCGTCCCAGCGCTGCCACCCGCCCCGGTCCCCGTCGGCGGCCGCCGGGCCGCTCGCGGGCCGCTCGGCGGGGCCTGCGGGGGCGGCGGCGGCGCTCGCCGGGGGTGCCAGCAGGAGGGCGGTCAGGGCGGTGGTCACGGCGGCGGGCGCGGCGCTGCGCACGGTGCGTCTCATGGTGACGACGGTAGGTGCGTCCCGGCGCCCCGGCCAGGCGCGGCGGGGCCCACGGCGCACCCCTGACACCGTCCCGCCCGCCTCCCTGACACCCGCAGGGTCACGCTGGGCCCCGGTCGGTGCCCCGGGCCGTTGAATACTGGAGGACGTGGGACGTGACCTCGCCGTGCGCGACTTCCTGCGGGTGCGCCGCTCGACGGTGCGCCCGGAGGACGTCGGGCTGCCGCCCGCGCCGGGCCCGCGCCGCGTCGACGGCCTGCGCCGCGAGGAGGTCGCCTCCCTCGCCGGCGTCAGCGTGGCCTACTACACGCGCCTGGAGCAGGGGCGCGCCATGAACGTCTCCGAGTCGGTCCTGCGCGCCGTCGGCGCCGCGCTGCGCCTGGACGAGGACGAGCTGGACCACCTGCGCGACCTCGTCGGCACCACCGCGCGCCCGGGCGGCACGAGCCAGGAGGTGCCGCGGGTGCGTCCCGGGGTGCACCGCCTGCTCGACGCCATGACCGGCGTGCCCGCGCTGGCCCTCGGCCCGCGCTCGGAGGTCCTGGCCGCCAACGCCCCCGCCCGCGCCCTGCTGCTGGACCCGCAGGCGCTGCCGGCGAAGGAGCGCAACTGGGTGCGCTGGCTGTGCACCGACCCCGCCGCGCGCTCGCTGTTCCTGGACTGGGAGGACGTCGCCTCCGACGCCGTGGCCGGCCTGCACCGGCACGTCGGGCGCGACGCGTGCGACCGGGCGGTGGCCGAGCTCGTCGGCGAGCTCAGCGTCGTCAGCGCCGACTTCGCCCGCTGGTGGGCCAGCCAGCGCGTGCGCACCCGCGACCACGCCACCCACCGCCTGCAGCACCCCCTCGTCGGCCGGCTGGACCTGGACGTGGAGACGCTGCACCTGCCCGGGGCCCGCGAGCAGACCCTGCTGACGTGGACCGCCGAACCCGGCGGCGCCTCGGCCGAGGCGCTGGGCCTGCTGCTCAGCTGGGCCGGTCCCGGTCCCGGTCCCGGTCCCGAGCGCGCGCTGCCGGCCCCGCAGCGGGCGCGGGACTGACCCGCGCCCCCGTCCCGACCCACCGTCCCCGCCCCGCGGCGCGCTCCCGCGCGCCGCGCACCGAACCGCCCGGAGGAACCGTGATCACCGAGGACCGCGCCGACCGCTCCTGGCGCCCCGACCCGGACCGCTACCGCGACGTGCCCTACCGCCGCGCCGGGCGCAGCGGCCTGCTGCTGCCGCCCGTCTCGCTGGGCCTGTGGCAGAACTTCGGCGAGGACCGCCCGCTGGAGGTGGCCCGCGCCGTGCTGCGCCGCGCCTTCGACCGGGGCGTGACGCACGTCGACCTGGCCAACAACTACGGCCCGCCCTACGGCTCGGCCGAGGAGACCTTCGGCCGGGTGCTGCGCTCGGACCTGGCCCCGTACCGCGACGAGATCGTCGTGGCCACCAAGGCCGGGTACGACATGTGGCCCGGCCCCTACGGCGACGGCGGCTCGCGCAAGTACCTCACCGCCTCCCTGGACGCGTCCCTGCGCCGCACCGGCCTGGAGTACGTGGACGTCTTCTACCACCACCGCCGCGACGTCGACACGCCGCTGGAGGAGACCGCCGGTGCCCTGGACGCCGCCGTGCGCGCCGGCAAGGCGCTGTACGTGGGCGTCTCGAACTACTCGCCCGAGGACGTCACCCGCGTCGCGGACCTGCTGCGGCAGCTGGGCACCCCGCTGACCCTGGTGCAGCCGCGGTACTCGATGTTCGACCGCCGCCCCGAGGGCGCGCTGGCCGAGGCCGTCGAGCGCGCCGGCGCCGGGCTGGCGGTGTTCTCCCCGCTGGCGCAGGGCCGGCTCACCGACCGCTACCTCGACGGCGTCCCGGAGGGCTCGCGCGCCACCCGCAGCGCGTACCTGTCCACCGACGACGTCACCGAGGACGTCGTCGAGCGCGCCCGCGCGCTCAACCGCGTGGCCGCCGCCCGCGGGCAGAGCCTGGCCCAGCTGGCGCTGCGCTGGGTGCTGCGCGACGCTCGGACCACCACCGCCCTCGTCGGGGCCAGCAGCGTCGCCCAGCTCGACGCGAACCTCGACGCCCTCGCCGGCTCGGACCTCGAGGCGGCCGAGCTCGCCGAGGTCGACCGGCACGCCGCGCCCGCGGGCGGCACGCTGCCCGTCTGAGCGGTACCGCCCGACCACCCCGACCGCCCGGGTCCGCCCGGGAGCGCCCCGGGCCACCCGGGGACGAACCCCGCACGATCGACACGGAGGACACGTGACCACCACCGTCAGCGCCTACGCCGCCCCCTCGGCCACCGAGCCGCTCGCGCCCACCACCGTCGAGCGCCGCGACGTCGGCCCCAAGGACGTGCGCATCGAGATCAAGTTCGCCGGCATCTGCCACTCCGACATCCACACCGCCCGCGGCGAGTGGGGCCCGGTGAGCTGGCCCATCGTCGTCGGCCACGAGATCGCCGGCGTCGTCGCCGAGGTCGGCTCCGAGGTCACCAAGCACGCCGTCGGCGACCGCGTCGGCGTGGGCTGCATGGTGAACTCCTGCCGCGAGTGCGAGGCCTGCCGCGACGGCGAGGAGCAGTACTGCACCGGCAACGGCACCGTGCAGGGCATGGTCGGCACCTACGGCGGCACCGACCCCGCCGACGGCCGGCCCACCGCCGGCGGCTACTCCCAGCAGGTCGTCGTGGACGAGGACTTCGTCCTGCGCATCCCCGACGGCCTGGAGCTGGACGTCGCGGCCCCGCTGCTGTGCGCGGGCATCACCACCTACTCCCCGCTGAACCACTGGAACGCCGGCGAGGGCACGAAGGTGGCCGTCATCGGCCTCGGCGGCCTGGGCCACATGGCCGTGCAGATCGCCGCCGCCAAGGGCTGCGAGGTCACCGTGCTGTCGCAGTCGCTGAAGAAGCAGGAGGACGGCCTGCGCCTGGGCGCGCACGCCTACCACGCCACCTCCGACCCCGACACGTTCGAGCAGCTGCGCGGTTCCTTCGACCTCATCATCAACACGGTCTCCGCGAACCTGGACCTCGACGCCTACATGGGCCTGCTGCGCCGCAACGGCACGCTCGTCGAGGTCGGCGCCCCGGAGAACCCGATGTCGGTGCGCGCGTTCTCGCTGATCCCCGCACGCCGCAGCCTGACCGGCTCCAACATCGGCGGCATCGCCGAGACCCAGGAGATGCTGGACTTCTGCGCCGAGCACGGCATCGCCGCGCAGGTCGAGGTCATCAGCGCCGAGCAGGTCAACGAGGCGTGGGAGCGCGTCGTGGCCTCCGACGTGCGCTACCGCTTCGTCATCGACACCTCCACGCTGCCGGCGGTCTGAGCACCGTACCCGGCACGGACCCCGGGGGGCGGGCACCGCGACGCGCGTCGTCGTGGCCCGCGCGGCGGAGCAGGACGCGCG